>JAHDVN010000254.1 GCA_023384635.1 Thermoanaerobaculia bacterium | reverse complement strand
CGGGCGGCGCAATCTGTTCGAAGTCTGCACGCAGGGTCCGCTCTCGCCTCCGGAGAACGGCAAGCTCGTCTACGCGTTCCACCTGCTGCAGCTGGTGCGGCTGGCCGGTCCGGAGGACGGCGTGATCAAGATCAAGCTCAAGACCGAGCGGGAGAGCTGAGGGAAGATGCCGATCTACGAGTACCAGTGCGGCGCCTGCGGCGCGCGCACCGAGATCCTGCAGCGCCTCGACGAGGCGCCGCTCGCCCACTGTCCGCACTGCGGCGGGCCGATGAGCAAGCTCGTCTCCGCCCCCGCCTTCCAGTTCAAGGGCTCCGGCTGGTACGTCACGGACTACGCCGGCAAGGGGAAGGCGGGCGCCGCCGGCTCGTCGCGCGGGGCCGGTGGCAGCGCGAGCGAGGCCGCGAAGGGCGAGCCCGCGGGCGAATCGAAGAGCGAATCGAAGAGCGAGGCGCAGAGCGAGCCGAAGGCGGCGGCCAAGGCCGACGGCGACTGAACCCCGCCTCCCGGCGGGTGGGCGGTAGACTGGCTCCCCCCGGCGGCGCTGCCCGCCGCCGCGGCCTGGAGAGCGCCGTGAGCCGACCCCGCCGCCTGCCGCTGTTGCCCATCCTGATCTTCGTCCTCGCCGCCGCCGCCGCGGCGTCGGAGCCCCGTGTGAGCCCGGCGGCGAGCGCCCGGCCCGACGCGGCACCGCTCGCCGGGGTCGCGACCTGGGTGGCGCCGCCGCTCGACGGGGCGCGCGCCCTCGCCGAGGACGAGCTCCGCCGCGTGCTCGGCCTGCCGCCGCACTTCGCGGTGGCCGCACCGGTGCGCCTCGCGCCGGAGCGGGACGGCAGCTGGGAGCGCCTCGCCGACGGCTCGCGGCTCTGGCGGCTGCGCCTCGCCTCCCCCGGCGCCCGCTCGCTCAACCTCGGCTTCTCCCGCTTCCGGCTGCCCGAGGGAGCGCGGCTGCTCCTCTTCTCGCCCGACCTCGCACGCCTCGCGGGGCCGTTCACGGCGGCGGACGGCGACGGGCACGGCGAGCTCTGGACCCCGGCGGTGCCGGGCGACGAGCTCGTGGTCGAGCTCCTGCTCCCGCCCGGCGCGGGAGAGGCCGAGCTCGAGATCGCCGCGGTGAACCGCGGCTACCGTGACCTCGGCGGCGCGGTGGACAAGTCCGGCTCCTGCAACGTGGACGTCGCCTGCCCGGTGGCGGATCCCTGGGCCGAGCAGGCGCGCGCGGTGGCGATGCTGACGCTCCGCGGCGTGCGCCTCTGCACCGGCTTCCTCGTCGACAACACGGCCCGGGACGGGCGACCGCTGCTCCTGACCGCCGCGCACTGCGGCATCGACGAGAGCGACGCTCCCTCGCTCGTCGCCTACTGGCGCTTCGAGAGCCCGGTCTGCCGGGAGCCGGGGAGCGCCGCCAGCGGCGGCGCGGGCGGCGGCTCGCTCGCGCTCTTCAACTCCGGATCGACCTGGCTCGCCTCCGACGCGCCGAGCGACTTCACGCTGCTCGAGCTGGACGATCCGGTGCCGGCGGCGGCCGAGGGGTTCCTCGCCGGCTGGAACCGCGCCGACGCGGCGCCGGGATCGGCGCTCACCATCCACCACCCGGACGGCGACGAGAAGCGGATCAGCTTCGAGAACGACCCGCTCTCCGTGACCTCGTACCTGGCCAACACCGGACCCGGCGACGGCACCCATCTCCGCGTCGCCGACTGGGACCTCGGGACCACCGAGCCGGGCTCCTCCGGCGCGCCGCTCTTCGACCCCGCGGGCCGCGTGATCGGGCAGCTGCACGGCGGCTACGCGGCCTGCGGCAACGATCTCGCCGACTGGTACGGCCGCCTCGCGGTCGCCTGGAGCGGGGGCGGGGCGCCCGAGAGCCGCCTCTCCGACTGGCTCGATCCGCTCGGCACCGGCGCCGTCGCGATCGACGGCCGCGACGTCAACGCCACGCAGGGCGAGCCGCCGGCCGCGCCCACGAACCTCGGCGCCACCGCGCTCTCGGCCACCCAGGTGGCGCTCGCCTGGACCGACAACGCGGACGACGAGAGCGGCTTCCGCGTCGAGGCGCGGATCGAGGGCGGCGACTACGCCCTCGCCGGCGTGGTGGGGGCGAACGTGACGAGCGCCGTGGTCGGCGGGCTCGCGGCGGGCACGCCGCACGCCTTCCGCGTCGCCGCCTTCAACGCGGAGGGGACCTCGCGCTACAGCAACGTGGCGTTCGCGACCACCCTGCCGGCGCTCGGCCCCTGCCTGCGCGACGCTGCCACCGCCTGCCTGCTCGGCGGCCGCTTCGAGGTGCGGGTCGGCTGGAGCACGCTCGTGGGGAGCGGTGTCGCGCGGGTGATGGCGTTTGGCGGCGAGCGGGCGGAGTCGGACCAGTCGGCCTTCTTCTACTTCTTCGACGACCAGCCGGAGAACTTCGAGATGGGGGTCAAGGTCCTCGACGGCTGCCCGATCAACGGCAGGTTCTGGATCTTCGTCTCGGGTCTCACGAACCAGGGCTTCGAGGTCGCGGTGCGCGACAGCGCCACCGGGGCGATCCGGCGCTACGCCAACCCGCAGGGGACCTACCCGCAGACGGTCGGCGACACCGACGCCCTGCCCTGCCCGTAGGGGCTGGGTTCAGTCTCCGAGCGGCCGCGTCTCGTCGCCGCGGAACGGCTGGTAGAAGGCGTCGCCGCGCACCGTGCAGCCGGCGCAGCTCCCCTGCGGCTCCCCGCAGCGGATCGCCTCGCGAATCGCTCCGAGCCGCCGGTCGACCTCGGCGCGCGGCGTCTCGGGAGCGAGCGCGAGCGGCGGTTCGTTCCAGAAGATGCAGGGCGACACGGCGCCGTTCGGGCGGATGACGTAGGTGCGCCCCGGGTAGGCGCAGCCGTGGCGCCACTTGGCGAGCTCGTAGTCGAAGTACTCCCAGCGGTAGAGCCCGGCCCGCACCCGCCAGAGCGCGCGCTTCGCGATCGCCGCCAGGTTCTCCTCGCGGTCCTCCGGGGTCTCGAAGCCGGGGTAGTAGGCGAGCCGGATGCCGCGCGCGACCGCCGCCTCGCCGGCGGCGGCGAGCTCGTCGTTGAGCGCCGAGGGGTCCTCGCCGGAGAGCAGCTCGGCGGCGTTGTCCACCCCCACCGTCGGGGTCACGAAGCGCACGTCGATCTCGGCGGCGCCGTGCTCGGCCGCGAAGGCGGGGAGGAGCTGGAGGTCCTCCCGGTTCGAGCGCATCCAGGTGAAGATGAACCGCAGCCGCGTACGGCTGCCGCGCCGCGCCTCGTTGAGCAGCGCGAGCCGCTCGAGGAGCTGCGCGAAGCGGCCGCCGACGCGGATCTTCTCGTACGTCTCCGCGCGCATGCCGTCGACCGAGACCGCCACCGTGTGGACGCCCGCGGCGACGATCGCCTCCGCCTTGTCGGCGTTGAGCGCCAGCAGGTTGGTGGGGAACCAGAGCTCGGGGATGCGGTAGCGGCCGGCGGCGCGGACGATCGCGGCGAAGTCGCGGTGGATCAGCGGTTCCGCGGCGCAGCCGAGCGCCACCCGCCAGGCGCGCGGGAAGTAGGTCTCGGCGATCCGCTCGAAGGTCGCGAGCGGCATGTTGCCGTTGTCGGCGAGCTCCCGGTCGAAAGGAGGAAACCGCAGGCGGTCGGTGACCGAGAAGTAGCACATCACGCAGCGCAGGTTGCAGCGCTCCGTGAGGTCCATGACGACGGTGTGTCGGCGGGGCAAGGTGATGGGTTCCGGGCGGGTTCGCGCCCCGGCTCCGCGGGGCGCGCGCAAGCTATCACACGCCCCCGGGCCCTCCGGGGTGCTCCGTCCTTCAGCGCTCCACGGTGAGGCGGAGTGCGCGCTTGATCGCGAACCAGGCGCGCCGGAGCTTCCAGAAGCGGCTCGCCTCCATCGCCGCGAGGCGAGTCCGCAGCACCTCGTGCTCCCAGCCGAGGCGCACGTGGCGGTCGGAGGCCTCGGCGAAGAGCGCCTCGAGCCGCGCGCGCTCGGCGGCGGTGTGAGCGCTCGCCACCGAGCCGGCGTGGAGGATCGAGCGCGCGTCCCCCGCGCCGCGCGCGAGCACCAGGAGCGGCCAGCGGCCGGGGTCGGCGCCGGCCGGCAGCTCCACCTCCAGCCGCCAGCCGCAGGGGCTCTCCCAGGGCAGGTCGGGACGGCGCGCGAAGCGGTCGAGCCGCCAGGAGCGGCCGTCGCCGAGGTGGATCTCGACCTCGGCGGGGGCACCATCGGCCACCTCGTCGCGGGCCCAGCCCGAGAGCAGCAGCCGGTCCCTCGCGGGGAACGCGACCCGCTCGACGTGGCCCCGCGGCCCCGGGGCGAGGGACGGCGGCGGCCCGAGCTCCTCGCCGGCGGCGCTCACCAGGTAGAGATCCTGGAAGCCGCAGTAGGCACGCGGGAGGCGGAGGCAGGAGCGGTCCGGCGCGGCCTCGGCGAGCGCCGCCCGCACGAAGGCCTCCGAGACCCAGGTCGAGCCGTACTCCTCGCGGGCGAGGGCGCGGCTCTCGCTGTGGGGCTCGAAGAGGAAGCCGCCGGCCGGCCGCGGCTCGCCCGCGGGGCGCAGCGCGAGGTCGTGGGCCGAGAAGGCGAGGAGGCCCCCCGGGGCGACGAGGGAGGCGAGCCGCCCGAGCCAGCCGGCGAACGCCGCGCGCGGCAGGTGGGTGAAGAGCGAGCCGGCGAGCACCAGATCGAAGGTGCGGTCGCAGACGAACCGGTCGGGGACCGGATCGGAGGGGAGGGCGGCGACGCCGAGGCGCTCGCGCTGCCAGGCGAGGGCGCCGGGGAGGATCTCGGCGACCGCGATCCGCTCGGCCGGCAGCTCGTGGACGAGCAGCCGGGTGAGCCGCCCGTAGCCCGCCGCGAAGTCGAGGAGCGAGCCGACGCGGTCGAGGCCCCCCCAGCGCCACGCCGCGAGGCGGCGCAGCAGCGCGACGATGCGCACGCCGTCGGCGAAGTAGTCGGCCTCGGCGAGCGCGAGGTCGCCCCCGTGGCGCTCGAGCGCCCAGAGGAGCATCTCGTCCCCGGCGGCGATCTCCCGGTCGACGGCCGCGGCGGGGAGCCCGTGGCGCGCGAGCAGGAGGCCCACGAGATCGAAGGGGGGCGGGCTCACGGCTTCCCTTCGGCGGCCGGCCGCTGGCCGACCCGGGGCGCGGCGGCGAGCAGCAGCCCGAGCAGCAGCGCGGGGAGGAGGTGGAGGAGCAGCCGCGGCAGCGAGGAGAGGA
>JAHDVN010000253.1 GCA_023384635.1 Thermoanaerobaculia bacterium | reverse complement strand
CGCCGGCCGGGCGGCGGCGCGAGGGCGCGACGGAGGCGACGATGAGCGACAGACACCGCGAGGATCCCTGGGCCATCTCCGAAGACGGCTACCCCGCGCGGGACGGCGCCCGCGAGCGGCTCCGCTTCCTCGCCGGCTACGCCGTGCTCGCCCCCTCGGTCCAGAACACCCAGCCGTGGCGCTTCCGGCTGGCGGGCGAGCGGTTGGAGCTCGCCGCCGACCGCACGCGCGCCCTGCCGGTGAGCGATCCGGACGACCGCGAGCTCGTCCTCTCCTGCGGGGCCGCGCTCTTCCACCTCCGCCTCGCGCTGCGCCGCTGCGGGCCCGCCGGCGAGGTGGTGCTCGGGCCCGACCCGGCCGCTCCCGACCTGCTGGCGCGCGTCGGCCGCGGCGCCGCGGCCGACCCGACTCCGGAGGAGCTCGCCGAGTTCGCGGCGATCCCCCAGCGCCGCACGCACCGCGGCCGTCTCGCGGCGCGCCCGGTCCCCACCGGGATCCTGACCGAGCTGCAGGTGCTCGCCACCGAGGAGGGCGCTTGGCTCCATCTGGCCGAGGCGGAGCCGGAGCGCGCCGCCCTCGCCGCGCTGATCCAGGAGGCGGACCGGGCGCAGGCGGGGGACCCCCGCTTCCGCCGCGAGCTCCTGGCCTGGGTTCACGAGCGGCGCCGGGCGACGGGCGACGGCCTCCCGGACCACGCGCCGGAGGTGCGGGGCCCCGCGATCGAGGAGGGCCCCCTGGTGGTACGGACCTTCGACCGGGGCGACGGCCAGGCGGCGCGCGGCGGGCAGCTCGCCGAGGGCTCGCCGGTGCTGGCGGTGCTCGGCACCTCCAACGACACCCCCCGGGCGTGGCTCGAGGCGGGGCAGGCGCTCGGCCGGATGCTGCTGCGGGCGCAGAGCCTCGGCCTCTACGCCTCCTACCTCAACCAGCCGGTCGAGGTGCCGGACACGCGCGCCCGCCTGCCCGAGCTGCTCGGCCGGGAGGGCCACCCGCAGCTCGTGCTCCGCTTCGGCTACGGCGAAGCGCCGCCGCCCACGCCGCGGCGCCCGCTGGCCGAGGTCTTCGATTGAGGCCGGGTTGAAGCGGGCCTGCCACGGCGTCGCGCTGCGGGCGCTCGGCCTCGGGCTCCTGCTCGCCGCGGGTCCGGCGGCGTCGTCGGGCGCGGCCCCCCTACCTTCCGCTCCGACCGCGGTGACCTGCGCGGCGATCTGCAGCTGGTCGGCTCCCGGGTTCGATCCGTCGGTCCTGATCGACTTCTATCTTCCGCTCGCTGGCGGCTGCCCGGATCTCGTCGCGAACGCGCCGTCCGAGCCGGGCGACTACCCGGTGACCCTCCGGATCTGCTGCGTGGGCGATCCGCTCAACTGCAGCGAGCAGACGCACGTCGTCACCGTCTCGCCGACGCCGCTCCTCTCCGACGGCTTCGAGAGCGGCGGCTTCGCCCTCTGGCTGGTGGGCGAAGGCGCCTGACGGGCCGCCCCTCGCGAGGGCGTGCCGGCCGTGACCTCTCCGCTGGCACCGAGCAGGATGCGCTACCGTAGTTCCCGGTGCCGTGAGGAGGAGCGGACCATGCAGATGCCGAGGATTCGTAGCAGATTCGTCGTCGCTGCCGCCCTCCTCGCGGCGCAGGCGCTGCCGTCCGTGGCTGCCGAAGGGGGTCGTTGGTTCCTCGCTTCCTGCCCGCCGGGGAGCGCGGAGGGGGCGGCGCGGCAGAAGGCCGAGATGCTCGCGGCGAAGCCGGATTCGGACATCTACGTGCCGCACCCGTTCCCGCAGACCGAGGCGGAAGTGATCGGAAACTTCGAGTACCAGTTTCTCGAGCTCTGGGCACAGCATCCGCGCAGGGAGGTTCCCGACGACGTCTGGAGAGCCGTGCGCGCGCTCACGCGAGGCGAGGCCCGTTTCGAGATCATCGAAGTCACCGACTGGACGGAGGGCCGATGCCGGAACGGCGCTAGCCAGGTCGACTTCTACCACGTGGTGCGGGTTCTGTCGGCGCGCACGGGCGAGGAGCTGGCCCGTATCGCCCTGCAGGAGAACGGCCTGCTGTCGAACTTCATAACGCCAGCGGCGGATCCGCGGGAGCGCCGGCCGCTCGCCGTGATTCCTTCAATCGCCGACCTGCGGGCGCGGAGCGCCGCCGCCGCGGGGGCGACGGACTTCCAGTATGTGGCGATCGACAGCCCGAGCGTGCGCAGCGGCATGCTCGGCCCCGCCATCGCGTTCCGGAAGGAGGGCCGTGCGTTCTTCGCGATGCGCGACGGGCGGCTCTTCGAGATCGACATCCAACGGCCGGGGGTGGCGGGCACGCAGGCTCGCGAGTCCGTTGGCGGAAGCCCGCGGTGGGAGGCGGCGGTCGCGGCCCTGCGGCCCGGCGAGCACTTCGTCACCGTCGGCTCGACCGGTGTTGCCGTGGCGATGCCGCTCGCGGGCGAGAGCGACCCGCCCTGAACCGCTGGCGCCAAGGCTGGAGGATCCGGGCAAGGGGGAGCCCTGGCGCGAAGCTCGCGGCGTCCGCCTGCCCATCAACCCTCATCGGCTCCCGCCCCCTCGATCGCCGTTCGCACCGCGTCGGCGGCGAGGCCTTCGCCGCTGGTCCACTCCGGGTCGTTGCGCATCCGGGCGAGGAGATCGGAGGGCGGCCCTCGGGCAGATGGGCCGCGAGCCAAGCCGAGCCTTTCCCTACCCGGAGTCTTCCGAGCGCGGGCGCCAGCGCGACGAGCGCCACCGGCTCCAATAGAGGGACAGGCACACATTTCCGGCGCTCGAACGAGCGCCACCCGGGGCACACGGGAAATGTGTGCCTGTCCCTCTTGGCACCTCTTGGCAGAGTCTTGCGCTTCCCGAAAAAGAAGCGCCGGGCGGCGGTGCTGGCCGCCGCCCGGCGGGAGAGAGGGTGAGACCGCTGCCTACAGGCGCAGGCGGTAGGAGGCCACCACGTTGCGCCCGGTCTCGGGGCGGAAGAACGTGGCGTTGCTGAACTCGGCGTAGAGCTCGTCGGTCAGGTTCTCGACCGCGAGGGTGAGGGAGTGCGAGAGGTTGCCGCGCTGGAAGAGGGTCACGCCCCCGGCGAGGGTGTGGATGGTGAAGGCGGGCAGCTCGTCGCCCACCGCGGGGAGCGGCTCCCCCTCCTCGAGCCGCACGTCGGCGGCGGCGTTGTGGCGCACCCGGTACTCGGTCCAGAAGCGGCCCGACGGCGCCTCGTAGCGGACGAAGCCGGCGATCTTGTCGGAGTACTGGTCCTCGACCGGGGCGGCGGAGCCGCCCACCCGCTTGCCCGAGAGGTGGGTGTAGTTGCCGCCCACCGTGACGCCGCTCGCGTGACGGTAGCCGGTGGCGATCTCCAGCCCCTCGTAGCGCAGCTCGTCGAGGTTGCGCTGCTGCACCACGAACTGGGCGCCGCTCTGCTGGATGCGGTCGCGCAGCTCGGCGCGCAGGGCGGCGATCTCGGCCGGCGAGAGGAAGTCCTGGATGATGCCGTCGCGGATCTCGTTGCGGAAGTAGACGACCTCCAGGTACGCCTGGCGGCGGCGGTACTTCAGGCCGACGTCGAAGTTGTCGCTGGCCTCCGAGACGAGGTCGGCGTTGAGGATCTGGAAGCCGTTGCCCTCCGGGGTGGGGCCGTTGAAGAGGCGCTCGATGATGTTCGGGGCGCGGAATCCTCGGCCGTAGGAGGCGAGCAGGTTGAGCGGCTCGAAGAACTGGTAGGTGGCGGTGGCCGAGCCGACGAAGGCGTCGTCGTCGAAGTCGAGGCCGGCGATCTCCCAGCCGGGCGTCGCCTGGGCGCGCGTCGCCACGTTCTGGTAGCGGGCGCCGAGGGTGAGCCGCAACCGGTCGGTGGCGGTGATCTCGTCCTGGACGAAGAGGCCCCAGGACTCGTTGACCGCGTTCGGGGCGTTCGACACGGCGTCGCCGGTGGTGGTCACGCGCTCGAAGGGCGGGAAGGGGAAGCGGATCGTGGAGCGGGTGGTGGAGAGGTCGGTGTTGACCGAGTCGTCGCGGTAGAACTCGACGCCGTAGGTGAGGAGGTTGCGCCGGCCGAGGAGCTTGATCGCCTCGGTGCGCAGGCCCCAGGTGTCGAGGTCGGTGTAGTTCGTCGAGTCGACCTCGACGGAGGAGCTCGGCGCGCCGGGGAAGATCGGGCCGATGTCGATGAAGATGTCGTTGACGAGCTCGCGCTCGTTGCTCTGGTAGTAGGCGCGGGCCTGCAGGGTGTCGGCGGCGGCGAAGCCGGGGGTGGTCGCGTCCCAGCTCAGCGTGGCGCGGTCGAAGTTCTGGTACGGATAGAGGATGCGCACGAGCGCGCTCTCGTCGCCGCCGATGGCGGCCGGGTCGACGAAGCCGAAGCCGGTCTGGTCGGCGCGATACCGGGAGAGCCGCAGCGAGAGGTCCTGGCCCTCGCCGAGGGCGAGGCCGAGGACGCCGTAGAGGCTGTCGTCGCGGATCCCCGAGTCCTCGACCCGCACCGGGTCGGCGATGCGGATGTCGCCGAAGCTCCCGGTCGGCGTGTCGTAGTCGGAGCCGTCGCGGTAGCTGCCCGAGAGCAGGAAGCTGAACGGCCCGCGCCGGCCGCCGAGCGAGGCGCCGGCCCGCTGCATCTCGGCGGCGCTCCCGTAGCGCAGGTCGAGCGAGCCGCCGAGCGCGCTGCCCGAGCGCATCGAGGGGAGCTTGGTCACGAGGTTGAGGACGCCGCCGATGGCGTCGCTGCCGTAGAGGACCGAGGCCGGGCCGCGGACCACCTCCATGGCGGTCACGGCGTCCATGTCGACGAGGCCGGTGATCTCCCCGAAGTCGGTCTGGCGGCGCGCGTTGTTCATGCGCAGGCCGTTCTCGAGGAAGAGGACGCGCAGGCCGCGCTGGCCGCGGATCACCGGGCGTCCCTGGTTCGGTCCGATGCCGTTGACGTCGACGCCGGGCTGATCGCGCAGCAGGTCGGCGGCGTTGTTCGGGGCGCGGCGCTCGATCTCGATCTGCGGGATCACTGTCACCGGGGTGGCGACCTCGAAGGTGTCGACCTCGCGGCCGACCGCGGTGACGGTGGTGGTGGCGAAGAAGGAAGGGAGCTCGGGCTCGCCGGGAGCCGTCTCGGCGGCCGGCGCCGGCTGCTCGGCGGGCGGGGCCTCCTGGGCCGCGAGCGGCGGCGCGGCGAGGGCGAGCGAGAACGCCAGGCCGAGGGCGGCGAGGCGGAGGGCACGGAGTGGAGCGGACATCTGGATCTCCTGTCTGGCGACCCGGGCTCGGGGCCC
>JAHDVN010000252.1 GCA_023384635.1 Thermoanaerobaculia bacterium | reverse complement strand
GGCGACCGCCGAGCGCTTCCTCGCCGGCGGCCGCCACCTCTGGAACGCGGGGATCTTCGTCTTCCGGGGCGACGCCCTGCTCGGCCACCTGCGGCGCCTCGCACCCGAGCTCTGGGAGGGGCTGGCGCGGCTCGCCGCGGCGCCCGCCCGGCTCTCGGAGCACTACCCGCCGCTGCCGTCGATCACGATCGACCACGCGGTGATGGAGAAGCTCGAGGAGATCGCGATCCTCCCCCTCGACTGCGGCTGGAACGACCTCGGCTCGTGGGGCGCGCTGGCCGAGGTGCTCCCGGCCGACGAGCGGGGCAACGCCGCGCGGGGTGAGCTGGTGGCGGTGGAGGCCGGCGAGAACCTGGTCTTCGCCGAGCAGGGCACGGTAGCTCTGCTCGGGGTCTCCGGCCTCGTGGTGGTGCGCACCGACGATGCGGTGCTCGTGATGCCGCGCGAGCGCGCGCAGGAGGTCCGGCGCATCGTCGACGAGTTGGCGCGCCGGAGGCGCGAGGGGCTCCTGTAGGATGCCCTGACCCTCCCGACTCCGCCATGCAGTGGAAGATCGCCCGCCCGGGCCGCTTCGCCGACCGCTTCAACCGCTGGGCCCTGCGCCGCGGCTTCCCGGCGCTCGCCTGGCTCGCGCCGCGGGCGCCGCGCGGCTGCCTGCTCCTCGGTGCGCGCGCGGTGATCTCCGTGGTCATGGCGCTCCACCACCGGCCGAAGCGGGCCATCGCCGCCAATCTGGCGCGCGTGCTCGGGCGCGACGCCGGCTCGCGCGAGGTGCGCCGGGCGGTGCGGGGGATGCTGCGCCACTTCGCCTTCTACTGGGTCGACCTCTTCCGCTTCGCCCAGCTCCCGCCGGAGGCGGCGCGGAGCCTGGTGGCGCGGGTCGAGGGGCTCGAAGAGGTGGAGCGGCTGCAGGCCGGCGGGCGGCCGCTGTTGCTCCTCACCGCCCACCTCGGCAACTGGGAGCTCGGCGGCGTGCTCCTCGGCCAGCGCGACGCGCGGATCTCGGTGGTCTACGTGCCCGATCAGTTCGAGGCGGCGGAGCGTTTCCGCAGCGGCCTGCGCACCGGCGGCGGCGTCGAGGAGATCCCGATCCGGCCCCACGAGCCGTTCTCGACCCTGCCGGTGTTGCGGGCGCTCCGGGAGGGGCGGATCGTGGCGCTGCAGGGGGACCGCGACTTCGACGACCACGGCGTCGTCCACGACTTCTTCGGCGCCCCGGTCCGCTTCCCGGTGGGGCCGTTCCACCTCGCCCGCATGACCGGGGCGGTGGTCGTGCCGAGCTTCGTCGTGTACGCGGCGGACCTCCGCTTCGAGATCGAGTTCGGCCCGCCGATCGAGGTGCCGCACACGGCGGATCGCGACGGCGACGTGCGGCAGGCGCTCGAGTCCTGGGTGGCGCTGCTCGAGGGGACCGTGCGCCGCTACCCGACGCAGTGGTACACCTTCTACGACTTCTGGGCCGAGGCGGCGCCGGCGGGAGCGGCGGGTTGATCGCGCCCGCCGAGTTGGCGAGCCTGGCGGCGAGCGGCCCGGCCGCCGCGCTCCCCTGGCCGCTGCCGCTCGCCGGGCTGGTGCCCCTCGCGCGCGCCTGGGAGCTCGAGATCGGCTTCGGCAAGGGGCGCTACCTGCTCGCCCGCGCCGCGGCCGAGCCGGAGCGGGGCTTCGTCGGCATCGAGGTGGCGGGCGAGTACTTCCGGGCGGCCGCCCGCCGGGCCGCGCGGCGGCGGCTCGGCAACCTGGTGCTGCTGCGCGGCGAGGCGCTCTACCTGCTCGCCACGGCCCTGCCCCCCGCCTTCGCCGAGGCGGTGCACGTCTACTTCCCCGACCCCTGGCCGAAGGCCCACCACCAGCGGCGGCGGCTGCTCTCCCCGGCGGCGCTCGATCTCGTGACGCGCGCGCTCGCGCCCGAGGGACGGATCCTCTTCGCCACCGATCACGCCGGCTACGGCGCGGAGGTGGAGGAGCTCCTCGCCGGGGCCCGCGGCCTCGCCGTCCGCCGCTGGCCCGGGGGCTGGCCGGGGGGGCCGCGCACGAACTACGAGGCGAAGTACGTCGCCGAGGGGCGGCCGATCCTGCGCCTCGAGCTCGAGCTCGCCGACGCCCGCGCCCGCGCCCCCCATCCGCGTGGCCTCGCCGCCCTGGCGGTGGCTCCGGTCCCCGCGCCAGCCTCGGAGCCGGCCCCGGCGGCTGGCTGACCGGCGATGCGCAAGCTCCTCGGCCTGCTGCCGGCCTTCCGCCCCTACCGCGGGCGGGTGGCGCTGGGGGTGGCGGCGATCCTCCTCTCCGTGCTCTTCGGGCTCGCGGCGCCGCAGCTGATCGGCGCCGCGGTGGACGCCTTCCGCCGCGAGGGGGACCGCGCGGCGCTCTGGCGCTACGCGCTCGGACTGGTCGGGGTGGCGGCGGTGCAGGGGGTCTTCAGTTTCGTGCAGCGGCGGGTGCTGGTGGCGGTCTCGCGCGACATCGAGGTCGACCTGCGCGACCGCTACTTCGCGCACCTCGAACGGCAGCCCCCGGCCTTCTACCAGGTGCGCGCCACCGGCGACCTGATGGCGCGCGCCACGAGCGATCTCAACGCCGTGCGGATGCTCTGCGGGCCGGCGATCATGTACAGCTCGCAGACCCTCTTCACCGCGATCGGCGCCCTCGTCGCGATGGCGCGGATCGACCTCGCGCTCACCGGCGTCGCGCTGGCGGCGTTGCCGGCGGTGGCGGGGGCGACCAAGGTCTTCGGGGCCCGGATCCACCGCCGCTACGAGCGGGTGCAGGGGGCGTTCTCGCGGCTGACCTCCCGGGTGCAGGAGAACCTCGCCGGGGCGCGGGTGGTGCGCGCCTACGCGCAGGAGGAGGCGGAGCGGCGCGCCTTCGGCCGGCTCAACGACGAGTACCTGGAGGAGAACCGCCGCCTCGTGGCGATCACCGCCGCTTTCCACCCGCTCCTCCAGGTGCTCGTGGGCGGTGCCTTCGTCGCCGTCCTCTACCTCGGCGGGCGCCAGATCCGGGCCGGCGCGATCACCGTCGGCGAGTTCGTGGCCTTCAACTTCTTCCTCGCCAAGCTCGTCTGGCCGATGATCGCGATCGGCTGGGTGATCAACCTGGTGCAGCGCGGCGCCGCCTCGTTCGCGCGGCTGCTCGAGATCCTCGAGGTGGAGCCGGAGGTGCGGGACCGCGCGCCGCTCGTCGCCGGCCACCCGATCGCCGGGGCGGTCGCCTTCCGCGGCCTGGCCTTCGCATACGGCCCGGAGGGTCCACGGGTGTTGGGGCCGCTCGACGTCGAGGTGCCCGCGGGGGGGAGCCTCGGCATCGTGGGCCCCACCGGGGCTGGCAAGAGCACGCTCCTCTCGCTGCTGCCGCGCCTCTGGGAGCCGCCGGAGGGGACGCTCCTCCTGGACGGCATCGACGTGCGCCGGCTGCCGCTCGCCGAGCTGCGGGCGGCGATCGCCGTGGTGCCGCAGGAGAGCTTCCTCTTCTCGGCCACCCTGGCGGAGAACGTGGCCTTCGGCCGGCCGGAGGCGGGCGAGGCCGAGATCCGCGAGGCGGCGGCGCTGGCGGGCCTCGAGCCCGACCTCGAGGCGTTGCCGCGCGGGCTCGCCACGGTGGTCGGCGAGCGCGGCATCACCCTCTCCGGCGGGCAGAAGCAACGGGTCGCGCTCGCCCGCGCCCTGCTGCGCCGCCCGCGCGTGCTGCTGCTCGACGACTGCCTCTCGGCCGTGGACGCCGCCACCGAGGCGCGGATCCTCGGCAACCTGGCGCGGGCGGGCGAGGGGCGCACGGTCTTCGTGGTCTCCCACCGGATCGCGGCGGTGGCGGCGTGCGACCTCATCCTGGTGCTGGAGGAGGGGCGTATCGTGGAGCGGGGCACGCACGCGGAGCTGCTGGCCGCCAGCGGTGCCTACGCCGAGCTCGCGCGCCTCCAGTCGCTGGAGGAGGAGCTCGCCGCGGTCTGAGCCCGGAAAGGGGGAGCGATGGCCGAGAGGATCGTGCTGACCGGAGGCTCGGGCCTGATCGGCCGGGCGCTCACGCAGGAGCTGGCGCGGGAGGGGCGCGAGGTGGTGGTCGCCTCCCGCGCCCCCGGCCGGGTCGCCGGGCTGCCGGCGGGAGCGCGGGCGATCGGCTGGGAGGAGCTCTCCGCGGCGGTCGACGGCGCGGCGGCGGTGGTCAACCTCGCGGGGGAGCCGATCGCCGGCGGGCGCTGGACCGAAGAGCGCAAGCGGCGGATCGTGGAGAGCCGGCGGCGCGCCGCCGACGCCTGTCTGGCGGCACTCGCGGCGGCGCGGAGGCGGCCGCCGGCACTCCTCCAGGCCTCGGCGGTCGGCTACTACGGCGCGCGCGGCGACGAGGAGCTCGCCGAGGACTCCCCGCGCGGCGAGGGCTTCCGCGCCGAGACGACCGCGGCCTGGGAGGCCGCCTCGGCCGGCGCCGAGGCGCTCGGGGTGCGGCGCGTGCTGCTGCGCACCGGCGTGGTGCTCGACCCGCGGGGCGGGGCGCTCGCGAAGATGCTGCCGCCGTTCCGCCTCGGTCTCGGCGGCCCGCTCGGGTCGGGGCGGCAATGGATGCCGTGGATCCACCGCGACGACCAGGTGGCGGCGATCCGGTTCCTCCTCGACCGGGCCGACCTGGGCGGTCCCTTCCTGCTCGTGGCGCCGGCGCCGGTGCGCAACCGGGAGTTCGGCCGCGCGCTCGGCCGGGCGCTCGCGCGCCCGGCGCTCCTGCCGGCGCCGGCGCTGGCGCTGCGCCTCCTCTTCGGCGAGATGGCCGAGGTGGTGCTCGGCGGCCAGCGGGCGCGGCCCGGGCGCCTGCTCGCGGCCGGCTTCGCCTTCCGCTTCCCGGAGCTCGACGGGGCGCTGACCGACCTGCTCGGGCGCGGCCGGACCGGGGCTCCGGCCGGGCGCGGCCCGGCCGCGGAGAGGAACCCGGGGGCGGACCCGGTCGGGCCGCCCCGGGCGGAGCCGGCTCTTCTCGTGGCGATGCTGGCGCTCTGGGGGCTCTCGCTCCGGCGCCGCGACGCCAGCATCGCGGACGTCTTCTGGGGTCCGGGCTTCCTGCTGGTGGCGGGCCTCGGGGCATGGCTCGGCACGGCGCCGCTCGCGCGGCGGCTGCTGGTGCTCGCGCTCGTCGCCGTCTGGGCGGTGCGCCTCGCCCTGCACATCGGCGCGCGGAGCCGCGGCCGGGGGGAGGACTACCGCTATCGCGAGATGCGCGCGCGGTCACGCGCCAAGATCGGCAGAGCGTCGGGTAGGGAGCGAGTGATCGAAGTGGGGGCGCGCGG
>JAHDVN010000251.1 GCA_023384635.1 Thermoanaerobaculia bacterium | reverse complement strand
GCTCACGGGGCTCGGCCTGGCGGGCACCGCCGCGGCCGCGGGCGCCGTCCCCGCGGCGGCGGCGCGCGAGCCGAAGCAGGCGCCGCCGCGCGCCCTGGGCATGCTCTACGACACCACGCGGTGCATCGGCTGCAAGGCCTGCGTGGTGGCGTGCAAGGACGCCAACGGCATGCCGCCCGACGACCGCGTCTACGGCGGCGGCCTCTACGACGCCCCCGACGACCTCAACGACCGCACCCGCAACATCATCAAGCTGGCGCGCGACGAGGCGGGGCGCACCTCCTACTACAAGGCGCAGTGCATGCACTGCGTGGACCCGGCCTGCGCCGCCTCCTGCATGCTCCACTCGCTGCAGAAGGACGCGGTGACGGGGGTCGTCTCCTACGACCCGAGCTACTGCGTCGGCTGCCGCTACTGCCAGATGTCCTGCCCGTTCAACGTCATCAAGTTCGAGTACGAGAAGGCGGCCCCGAAGATCGTCAAGTGCGAGCTCTGCCGGCATCGCGTGGGCGACGCCGAGCTGGCCGAGGATGGCGGCTTCAGCCGCTGGCCGCGCGGGCACGGCCCCGCCTGCTGCGAGGTCTGCCCGCGCGAGGCGGTGATCTACGGCACCCGCGAGGAGCTCCTCGCCGAGGCCCACCGGCGGATCGCCGCCCACCCCGGCCGCTACTTCGAGGACCGGGTCTACGGCGAGTTCGAGGGCGGCGGCACCCAGGTGCTCACCCTCTCCCACGTCCCGTTTGCCGAGCTCGGGCTCCCCGACCTCTCGGAGCGCGGCGTCCCGCACACCGCCTATACGGTGCAGGAGGGCCTCTACAAGGGGTTCGTGGCACCGGTGGTGCTCTACGCCGTGCTCGCCGGGGTGATGCTCCGCAACCGGCGCCGCGGCGCCGACGAGGAGGAGCCGCGATGAGCGTCCACTCCGCCGCGCACGTCCCGGTCGGCGGCCCGCTCCTGACGCGGCCGATGCGCTGGCTGCTGCTCGTCGCGGGCCTCGGCCTGCTGGCGGCGATCTGGCGCTTCGTGTTCGGGATCGGCGCCGTCTCCAACCTCAACCAGGGCTACCCGTGGGGGATCTGGATCGCCTTCGACGTGGTGGTCGGCACCGCGCTCGGCTGCGGCGGCTACGCCGTCGCGATCCTCGTCTACATCCTCAACAAGGGGCGCTACCACCCGCTGGTGCGGCCGGCTCTGCTCACCAGCCTGCTCGGCTACGGCCTGGCGGTGATCGCGGTCGCGATCGACCTCGGGCGCCCCTGGGAGCTCTGGAAGGTCCCCATCTTCTTCTGGCGGTGGAGCCACTCACCACAGCTGGAGGTGGCGCTCTGCGTCGCCCTCTACAACCTCGTGCTCCTGGTCGAGCTCTCCCCGGCGCTGTTCGAGAAGTGGAAGAGCGCTCCGGACACCGCCCTGCGCCGCCTCGGCGAGAAGGGGCTGCGCATCGTCGACAAGGGCCTGGTCTGGTTCATCGCCCTCGGCCTGTTGCTGCCGACCATGCACCAGTCCTCCTTGGGCACCATGATGCTGCTGCCGGCGACCAAGCTCCACGCCCTCTGGTTCACTCCCTGGCTGCCGTTCCTCTTCCTCGTCAACTGCGTGGTGATGGGCTACGGCATCGTGGTCTGCGAGGCCGCCTTTTCGGCCCGCGCCTTCCGCCGCCCGGCCGAGACCCCGATGCTCGCCCGCCTCTCGGGGGTCGCCCTCTGGGTCGCCCTCTTCTGGGTCGCCTTCCGCCTCCTCGAGGTGGCGCTGGCGGGCGAGCTGGCGCTGCTCGGCTCGCGGCTCGGCCTGGTCTTCCTCGCCGAGCTCGGCGTCCACCTCGCCGCGGTCGCCGTCCTCCTCTCCCCCGCACGGCGCGCCGATCCGGTCTGGCAGGTGCGGGCCGCGATCCTGCTCATCCTCGCGGGGGTCGGCTTCCGCCTCAACACCTACCTCGTGGCGTTCGACCCCGGCCGCCACTTCCGCTACTTCCCGGCGGTGCCCGAGCTGCTGATCACCTTCGGCATCGTCGCCGCCGAGATCGCGATCTACGTCTGGGCCGTCAAGACCTTCCCCATCCTGAGCGGCCGCCCCGCCGCCCCGATCGCCCGTTAGGAGGAGCGTTCCCATGTCCAAGCGCATCGTCGTCGACCCGATCACCCGCATCGAGGGTCACCTGCGCATCGACGTCGAGGTCGAGGGCGGCCGGGTCCGCAACAGCTGGTCCTCGGGCCAGATGTTCCGCGGCATCGAGACGATCCTCAAGGACCGCGACCCGCGCGACGCCTGGCTCTTCACCCAGCGCATCTGCGGCGTCTGCACCACCGTGCACGCCATCACCTCGGTGCGCGCGGTGGAGAACGCCATCGGCCTCGAGGTGCCGCTCAACGCGCAGTACATCCGCAACCTCATCCTCTGCGCCCACGCGCTGCACGACCACATCGTCCACTTCTACCACCTGTCGGCGCTCGACTGGGTGGACGTGACCTCGGCCCTGAAGGCCGACCCCGCGGCCGCCTCGGCGCTCGCCGAGAGCCTCTCGCCGTGGCCGCGCAACAGCCGGCGCGAGCTCGAGGCGGTGAAGGGGAAGCTGGAGGGACTCGTCGCCTCCGGCCAGCTCGGGATCTTCACCAACGGCTACTGGGGCCACCCGGCGATGAAGCTGCCGCCGGAGGTCAACCTGCTCGCCGTCTCCCACTACCTCCAGGCGCTCGACTACCAGCGCCGCGCCAACCGGATCGTGGCGATCCTCGGCAGCAAGACGCCGAACATCCAGAACCTCGCGGTGGGCGGCGTGGCCAACGCCATCAACCTCGACAACGACGCGACCCTCAACATGGAGAAGCTCTACGCCATCAAGGAGCTCTTCGAGGAGGTGAAGGCGTTCGTCGAGCAGGTCTACCTGCCGGACGTCTGCGCGGTGGGGGCGATGTACCTCGACTGGGCGGGCTACGGCGCCGGGGTGAAGAACTACCTCTCGGTGCCCGACCTGCCGCTCGACGCCGCCGGCACCCTCTTCGACCTGCCCGGGGGCGTCATCGTCGACGGCGACCTCGCGGGGATGCGGCCGATCTCGAGCTTCGGCGACGAGCTCTTCCGCGCCCACGTCGAGGAGTCGGTCGCCCACGCCGGGTACGAGGGCGACTGGCAGAAGCACCCGTACGACGAGGAGCTGCCGGTGCCGGCGTACACCGACTTCCAGGAGGGCGGCAAGTACTCCTGGGTCAAGGCGCCGCGCTTCGAGGGGCGGCCGATGCAGGTCGGCCCGCTCGCCCAGGTGCTGGCCGGCTACGCCGCCGGCCATCCGCTGTTCCGCAAGTGGGTGGACGCGGCCGTCGGCACCGCCTCCTCGATCGCCAAGAGCCAGATCCCGCTCGCGGCGCTCCACTCGACCCTCGGGCGGCATCTCGCCCGCGCGGTCCGGAGCGCCGTGCTGGCCGAGCTCGGCCTCAAGCACTGGGGCCTGCTGCTCGAGAACATCGGCAAGGGGGACCTCGAGATCTGGAACCAGCCGGTCTTCCCGCGTGGCGAGGTGCGCGGCTTCGGCTTCCACGAGGCGCCGCGCGGCGTGCTCTCGCACTGGGTGGTGCTGCGCGACGGCAAGATCGCCAACTACCAGGCGGTGGTGCCGACGACCTGGAACGCCGGACCGCGCGACGCCAAGGGACAGCTCGGACCGTACGAGGCCTCGCTCGTCGGCAACCCGATCGCCGATCCGGAGCGGCCGCTCGAGGTGGTCCGCACCGTCCACTCCTTCGACCCCTGTCTCGCCTGCGCGGTGCACGCGCACGACCCGCAGGGGCGGGAGGTGGCGCGGGTGAAGGTGCTGTGACACTGCCGCTGCGGCCGCCGGGGTGAGGCTCCGGCGGCGAGCGCGGCGGCGGGGGGAGAGGCGCACCGGACCCGCCGCCGCGCTCCGTCCTGGCTCGGTGCGGGAGGAGAGATGAGGACCGCGATCCTGGCGCTCGGCAGCGTGCTCATGAGCGACGACGGCGTGGGTCCGACCCTGCTCGCCTGGCTCGAGGCGCACTGGGAGCTCCCGCCCGAAGTCGAGCGCTTCGACCTCGGCACTCCCGGCCCCGAGCTCGCCGACTGGCTCTCCGGCCGCGAGGCCGTGATCTTCCTCGACGCCGCCCGCCTGTCCGGCGCGCCCCCCGGCGAGGTGCGGCTCTTCTCGCGTCGCGAGCTCGCTACGCTGCCGCGCGGCCCCCACCTCTCGCCCCACGACCCCGGTCTCGGCGAGGCACTGCTCAAGGCCGACTTCGCCGGCGACGGTCCGCGCGAAGCGGCGATGGTCGGCATCGTCCCCGCGCGGATCGGCCTCGGGACCGAGCTCTCGGCGTCGGTCGCCGCCGCCCTGCCGGCGGCCGCCGCGGCCGTGGTCGCCGAGCTCGCCCGCCTCGGCCACGCGGCCCACCCGCGGGAGCGGCCGGAGCCGCTCCGCGCCTTCTGGACCGCTGGCGGCGAAGAGTAGGCTCCGGGGGCCATGCCGGTGCTGCCCCGCGTCATCGTCACCGGCGCCGCCGGCTTCGTCGGGCGCCGCCTGGTCGCCAGCCTCCTGCCGAGCTACCGCGTGGTCGGGATCGACCTCCTGGCGGCCGACGCGGCCGGCCTCGCCCCCCATCCGAACCTCTCCTGGCTCCAGGCCGATCTCGCCGAGAAGGCGCCGGTGACCCGGCTCTTCGCCGGGCTGCGGCGGGAGGGGGGCGCCGACTTCCTGGTCCACCTCGCCGCCTACTACGACTTCACCGGCGAGGACCACCCGGAGTACGAGCGCACCAACGTCGCGGGCACCCGCCACCTGCTCGCGGCCGCCGAGGGGCTGGGCCTGCGGCGCCTGCTCTTCGCCAGCTCGGTGGCCGCCTGCGCCTTTCCGCGGCCGGGCGAGGCGATCACCGAGTCCACGCCCCCGTGGGGCGACCACCGCTACGCGGTGACGAAGCGGCTGGGCGAGGAGATGGCCGTGGCAGCGAACCGCGCCTTCCCCACCGCCATCGTGCGCTTCGCCGCCCTCTTCTCGGACTGGTGCGAGTACCTGCCGCTCTTCGAGTTCCTCGACACCGGGCTCTCCCGGCGCTGGAATGCCCGCATCCTCGGCGGCCGCGGCCGCTCGGCCGTGCCCTACCTCCACGTGCGCGACCTCGTCCTCTTCCTCGCCCGCGCGCTGGAGCACCACGAGCGGCTCGCGCCCGGGGAGGTACTGATCGCCAGCCCGGACGGCTCCACCTCGCACCGGCAGCTCTTCGACGCCGTCACCGGCTACCAGCGCCCGCGCCCGCGGCGGCCGCTGCT
>JAHDVN010000250.1 GCA_023384635.1 Thermoanaerobaculia bacterium | reverse complement strand
GACATCCGCGCCACGCTCGAGACCGACGGCGGGGAGCGGATCGCGCTCGCGGCCGGCGGGGTGGCGGTGCCGCGCGCCGCCGAGCCGGTCGGCGACCTCTACGAGAACATCAGCCTGAGCACCGCCGCGCCGGCGTACGCCTGGGTCAACGCCCGGCAGATCTGGGGCGTCGGCACCGTCGACTTCGCCGCAGGCAAGATCCACATCGACGCGTACCTGCCGTAGGCGCGCGATGCCTTCCGGGCGCCGGGCCGAGCGCCCCGCGCGAGGGGCGGGTCGCGGAGGGCGCCGCGTGCCCGCCCCCTCTCGGGTTCAGTCGAGGACTTTCTCCACCTCGCCGCTGTTGGCGCCGACGATCACGGTCCGCTTGGCGGGTGCGCCGTCGGGCTTGGAGTAGCTGATGTACCAGGTGGCGTGCCGGTCGCTGGGGGCGGCGGCAGTCTGGATGGAGACCTGATAGCCCTCGGCGAGGTACTCCGCCCCGTGCTGCCTGGCGATCGCGTAGAGCTTCTTGCCGTCGCGCAGGAAGCCCGGCGCCAGGTCCGGGATGCGGCCCGCGCTGCCCGGGTTGGCGTAGCAGGTGAACATGCCGCGGAAGGTGTTGATGGCGACATGGGCGTCGGCCGCGGCCGAGTAGAAGGTGAGGTTCCACGCCTCCGACTTTCCGTTCTCGTCGAGCGGCCCGAGGCTGGTGTTGCCGAGCCGCGCCGGCACGGCGTCGGCCTGCCACCCCTTGGCGATCTTCTCGGCCTTGGCGTAGATCTCGCCGAGCGTCATCGGCTTGACGTTCATCTCCATCTTGCAGACCTCCTGCGCCCCCGCGCCGGCGGCGCCCGCGACGAGCAGCAGGACGAACAGGGCAACGGCGAATCGCTTCATGGCACACCCCCTCGGGAAATTCGCCGTACTCTGCCCGATTTCGGGGCGGTTGGGAATGGGGCCTCCTTCCGTCGTCCCGAGCAGCGCCTATCCGTCGTTCCGAGCGCACGCGAGGAACCTCGGCCAGTGGCCAAAGCTGCGTCGAGGGCCCCCGTCTCCACCCCCCACCCAGATCCCTCGCCTTCGCTCGAGATGACGGGGGAGTCGCACGCGATGGCGGGTCGAACGCTGCGCCGACCGCCTGGATCCCCACGTATCTCCCTCACGCCGCGTCCACTCGAGGCCGAGGGAGTGGAAGGCCGGAAGGCCAGCCGGCGCAGCCTACTGGCGCTCTGGCGCGGCGGGCGCGGCAGGTGGACCGGCGCCCTCGTTCAGCAGCTCGGCGAGCCCCTGCGCGAGCTCGCGAGGAGTGTCGACCGGCTCGATCGCCAGATCTTCGGCGCCGGGCTCGGGGGCCTTCTCCTCCGCCCCATCGCCGCTCTCCTCCCGGGCGAGCGCGAGGAAGCCGACGAGCTCGAGAAAGAGCGGTCTGTCGTCGAAGAAGTCGATCGCCCCGCGCTCCTGGAGGCTCACGAGGAGGCGCAGGAGCCTCCGCGTCGAGTCGGGCGGCAGGTCCTGCTCCCCGCTCTCGGCGAACGGCCGCGACAGCGAGTCGGCGAAGGCTCTCCCGTCCGCGTGCTCGGCTTCACTCGAGGTGAACGCGAGCCCGGAGCTGGAGGCGATCCGCACCACGCTCGGCTCCGGCATCGCGGCGAGCTCGCCGGCGAGCCAGCGCGACCACCGGATCCTCTCCTCCGGATCCGCCGGCGGCGCTTCACGCACGAAGGAGGGCATCGCGAGGACCAGCTGCAGCCACCAGCCGGTGCCACGGTCCTCGATTCGGAGGTTGTCCAGCTCCTTTTCGGTCGGCACCTCGGCGCGCACGACGAGGGCCCCCTCGTCCGTCGCGACCAATAGCCGCCCCTCCTCCTCGGGCGTCGGTGCCAGCTCAACGACCTCGCCCAGGCGAACGCCCTCGACGGTCGAGACCGTCAGCACGCGGCGAACGCGCGTCCCGTCCTCCGAGGCGACGCCCTGGGCGACGAGCGCGACGCCGGCGAGCAGTGCGATGAGGATCCTCTTCATGGCCCGATCTCGCAGGTGCCTTCGTAATAGCCAAAGCAGATCTGCCTGCAGGCCGTCTTCTCAAGACCCACTCCTCGCCGACAGACCTCCCGTCCCACCGGAAGCAGATTGCACCGGCATACAATCGCCTCATTAGCCTGCCGATTGCAGCAGTTGTAGCATGCGTTGCAGTTTCTCGCGCGCTGCGGGCACCCCTCGAATTCCGGAGTACTTGGGTTGACATCGATGTCCGTGGGATATTCGGGGTTCTGTTCGTGGTGGCACTGGAAGTGCGACCATGCGTGCGGATGATGGTCAATGTCCCCGCTGCAACCCTGCGTCAGTGGCGGCCACACAGCCGCTCCCGGCAAGGGCAGACTGAACCCCAGGAGAAGAAGCACTGCCACGGCAGGACCTCTCGTGCGCACCTCCTTTGGATGATGACCCGCGAAGGCTACTCAGTCGCGGAGCAGGCTGTCAAGATCAATGCTCGCGCTGCTACCGGTCGGCTTTCCCTGGCTCGTAGTTTCGCTTCCTCCTACCCCGAGCCTTGGCCGGATGCTCCGTGAAGATGGAGACGTCGAGGCCGTTCACGTCCTTACCCGGCGCGTCTGGGAGTCAACGCTCGTCGCCGGGCCCGGCGCCCTCCCGCAGCAGCGCGGGCAGGTCGAGCGGGCGCGTGAACATCGCGAGCTCGCCGTCGCCCGTGCGCGGCCAGAGCTCGCGCGGACGGTCCCAGTAGAGCTCGACACCGTTCTCGTCGGGATCCCGGAGGTAGATCGCCTCGCTCACGCCGTGGTCGCTCGCGCCGTCGAGCGGAATGCCCGCCCGCAGCACGCGCCGCACCGCGTCGGCCAGCTCGGCCCGCGTCGGGTAGAGCACGGCGAGATGGAAGAGCCCCGTCGCGCCCGGCGGCGGAGGGCTGCCCCCCGCACTTTCCCAGGTGTTGAGGCCGAGATGGTGGTGGTAGCCGCCGGCGGCGAGGAACGCCGCGCCGCGGCCGAAGCGCTGCGTCAGCTCGAACCCGAGCACGCCGCAGTAGAACCCGAGCGCGCGCTCGAGGTCCGCCACCTTCAGGTGCACGTGCCCGATGGAAACCGCCGGGTGAATCGGTCGCTCGCTCATCGTCGCTCCTCGCCGCTCTGGAGACCCATTCTGCGCCAGCGCGCCCGCGACTGTGCGCGATGCCTTCCGAGCCATTCTCCGCGCCGCGTGATCCTCGTCTTCCTTCGGCCGCGAGGTCGTCGCGGGAGCTTCGACTCGACACGACGAGCAGCGGCCTCGCCCACAGCGCGCATGACGGCGCCTCGCCCCGGCACCTGCACAGGACCTCCGCGCGTCGTTCCGGGCGCACGCGAGGAACCTCTGCCTGTGGCCCAGGCTGCGCCGGTGGATCCCGTCTCCACCCCCCCACCCAGATCCCTCGGATTCCCTCGGGATGACAGGGAACCGAGCGGGCCGGTGGGCGGCGTTCGCCGCACTCTCAGCCAGCGGTGGCGGTGGGGATCTCGGCCAGCTCGGCGGCGAGGCGGAGCTCGGCGCGCCGCAGGTCGTGGGTCTGCTGGAGGCCGAGCCAGAGTCCGGGGCCGTTGCCGCAGAGCTTGCCCAGGCGCAGCGCCATCTCGGGGCTGACCCCCGAGCGCTCGGCGAGGATCGCATGCAGCGCCTGCCTCGAGACCCGCAGCCGCCGCGCCGCCTCGCTCACCGTGAGACCGAGCGCCGGCAGCACCTCCTCGCGGAGAATCTCGCCGGGGTGGGTCGGCTCCAGCGCTGTGGGCTTGCGCACGCGGATCTCGCGCATCATCGGTCTCCTCAGTGGTACTGCTCCAGGTCCACCCGCCAAGCGTCGCCGTCGATCCACTCGAAGGTGATGCGCCACGGTCCGTTGACCCAGAGGCTGAATCGCTGCGGCTTGCCCCGGAGGCGGTGAAAGCCGAACCCCGGCACGTCGAGCTCCTCGAGCCGCGTGGCCGTGTCGAGAGCCGCGAGACGGCGGCGGACGCGCGCGATCAGATCCGGACGGATCCTGCGGCTCGCGCCGGTCCGATGGTACCCGGCGAGGCCCCGGTGAACGAAGCTCCGGATCACGGTGCGAGTGTAAAGCCCGGGGCGCCTTCTGTCAACTCACGCTTTACAGAACGGCGACTCCGCTCGTCCTGTCGACTGCGGCGGGCCCTCGGGCTCAGCCCCGCTTGCGGACCGCGAGCCGGCGGGGCTCGGCGGAGAGCTCCACCGCCTCCGCGCCCGCGAGGTCGAGGACGACCTCGAAGACCTCGCGGGCGGGGACGTCCTGGAGCTCGGCCGAGATCCGCGTCTCGGCAACCTCGGGCGCGACCTCGATCGCGAAGCCGAAGATTCTCTCGAAGCTGCCGAAGACGTCGCCGGCTCGCGTCCCGCGCAGCGACATGGACATCAGCTGCGCCGCCGCGTCCTCGCCCAGGGCCAGCGGCACCACCCGCGCTCCGGCCGGTTCCCCCGGCGGGCGGGGCTGCACGGTGAGCCGTTCCCGCTCGAGGCGCCAGAGGCAGCCGATGCTCTCGCAGATCGCGCGCAGCGCCGTGCCGACCGTCACCTTCTGCAGGCGGATCGTGACCGGCGTCGTGACCGCGGGATCGACCGCGGCCTCGCGGCCCAGGATCTCGCCGAAGCTCGCGAAGACGTCGGCCGGCGCCGCGTCGACGAGATCCAGGGAGACCGGCTTGCGAAGCACCTCCGGTGGGGTCATCGACGCCTCCTGGGCCGGAAGGGCTTCGCCGGTGAGTCCGCCGGCGAGACAAGCCGCGAGCAGGATCCGATGGACTTTCATGGCGCGTCCTCCTTCCAGACGATGAGCAGCGACGGGGAGCCGGCATTCGCCCGGGTCGCCGTCGCCGTGTTGGTGATCCAGGACTCGCGGCCCGGATTCCGCGCGAGCACGACCGAGCCCACGGAAACGATCGACAAGCCGGCGTGTGGAGCCGCCGGCTCGGGTCGTCGAAACAGCGGCCCGAGCAGCGTCGCACCGGCGAGGGCGAGCAGCACCGCGCCGACGAGGGCGGGCGCCCAGCGGCGGAGGGGGGCACGCCTGGGGCCCGCGAGGGCGCCGCGGACCGCGCGCTCGACCTCCGCCGCGCTCGGCTCGAGCGCCGCGCGCAGCCGGGCATCGACGAGCTCGCGCCGGGGGTCTTCGGAGTCGGGCTTCATGGTCTCACCTCGAGCAGCGCGCGCAGACGGCTCCGCGCGCGGTGGAGCCGCATCCGGAGGGTCGAGGGTCGCAGGCCGAGCACCCGGGCCGCCTCGGCGGCGGAGAGGTCGCCCGCGGCC
>JAHDVN010000249.1 GCA_023384635.1 Thermoanaerobaculia bacterium | reverse complement strand
ATGTGGGTGACGGAGACCGACGGCGGCCAAATCCCGCGCTCGGCCTGGTGGCCGGAAACGACGATCAACGTCATGCCGGGCACGACCCGCGCCTTCGAGTTCGTCGCCGACAACCCCGGCGACTGGGCGCTCCACTGCCACAAGACGCACCACACGATGAACGCGATGGGCCACGACATCCCGAACATGATCGGCGTCGATCAGCAGGGCGTCTCGCGCGAGATCTCGCGCCAGGTCGAGGGCTACATGGCGATGGGCTCCACTGGCATGGCGGAGCACGCGGCGCACAGCGAGCACATGCCCGGCCTGCCCAACACGCTGCCGATGATGACCGGCACGGGACCGTTCGGACCGGTCGAGATGGGCGGCATGTTCACGGTGCTCAAGATCCGCGAAGGGATCGCGAGCTACGAGGATCCGGGCTGGTACGACTACCCGCCGGGCACGGTGTCGTGGCGGGTCGACCCGGCGGCGCCGGAAAAGGAGCCGAGCCATGAGCACGGTGGGTAAGTGGATCATCCGCCTCTTCGCGGCCGTCGGCGTGTTGGCGACCGTGGCCGCCCTGGGGTTCGCGCTCACCGGGATCTCGGCGCGCGAGGATCCGCCGCGCGCCGAAGTCGTGATGGCGAGGGCCGCTCGCGGCCTGCTGATTCCCGCCAGCACGGCGCGGGCACGCAACCCGCTCCTGCCGACGCCCGAAACCCTGCGCTCGGCCCGCGCGCACTGGGCGGACCACTGCGCGTCCTGTCACGGCAACGACGGCAAGGGCGACACCAAGATGGGCCGCAACCTCTACCCACGGGCGCCGGACATGACGGCGCCCGCGACCCAGGAGCTCAGCGACGGCGAGCTCTTCTGGATCATCGAGAACGGCATAAAGCTGACCGGCATGCCGGCCTGGGGCGCCGCTTCGCCCGAGGACGACGCCGAGACCTGGGAGCTCGTGCAGCTCATCCGCCTGCTCCCCGCGCTCACCGAAGCGGAGCTCGCCGAGATGAAGCGTCACAACCCGATCTCGCGGGCCGAGCTGGAGCAGGAGCTCGAGATGGAGCGCTTCCTCGCCGGGGAGGACGCACCTCCCGCCCCGACCGAGCCCCACCACTGACCGTTGGTACCCAGACGACGCAGGCAGACAGGCCGTTGAACGCAGCCCTACAAGGAGCATTCGAGATGAGAACGAACCGCAGCATCCTCTACTGGACCCTCGCCGCCGTTGCCGCCTTCACCATGAGCGGACCCTCCCTCGCCCACGAGGGGCACCATCACAACGCCATGGGAACCGTCCGCGCCGTCGACGCAGTGCAGCTCCAGCTCGAGACCAAGGACAGCAAGCTCGAGACGTTCACGCTCACCGACGCGACTACCTACAAGCGCGGCGACTCCGCGGCCAAACGCGAGGACGTCCAGGTCGGCGCGCGGGCTGTCGTGATGTACGAGACGAAGGACGGCAAGAACGTCGCGATCGAGGTGAAGCTGTCGGCAACCGGCCATGAAGGACACGAGGGGCACGGCGCCTCGGCGTCGCCAATGCCTGCGCCATCGAGCGGTGCCGCGATCACCGCCGACGAGGCCGCGGCCCTGCGCCAGGTCGATCCGCGCTTCGTCTGCATGGTCAACAACTCGCTCTTCGACAGCCCGCAGATCCCGGTCGAAGTCGGCGGCCAGACCTATTTCGGCTGCTGCCCGATGTGCAAGGAGCGCCTCGCGACGGACGCGGAAGCGCGCCAGGCGATGGACCCGGTGAGCGGACGCATGGTCGACAAGGCAGTGGCGGTGATCGGCGTGCTCCCCACCGGCGCGGTCGTCTACTTCGAGAGCGAGGCGAACCTCGCCGCCCACCGGGCCAAGCTCACCGGGCGGCAGCCGTCATGATGTCATCCATCGGTGGGACCGCTGCTGGCGAGACCGCTGGGCATCACGTCGCTCGCGGCCCACGGACGCGCTGGATGTCCATCGCCGTCGCGGCGACCTTCCTGATCGTCCTGGCACCCGCCGCGTACGGCGAAGAAACGGCAGTCGACGCTGCGGCGCGCTTCGGCAAGGCCCTCGAGTCCGGGGACCGGGTCGCGGTGCTCGATTGTCTGGCGCCCGAGGTCGTGATCTTCGAGCACGGCGGCGCCGAGCTGTCGCGCGACGAGTACGCGAGCCATCACCTCGACGGCGATCTCGCCTACCTCGCGGAGATCGACGTGCGCGTCGTCGACCGCAAGGTCCTCGACAGCGCGGACCGTGCGATCGTGCTGACCCGTACCGAGTCGAAAGGACAGTACAAGGGGAAACCGGTGGCGTCTCGCGGCACCGAAACCCTCGTCCTCGAGCGCCGCGGCGAGCGCTGGTTGATCGTCCATGTCCACTGGTCGTCGGGCCGTTCGAGCTGAGGAGCGCTATGACCGCGCGAGATGACGCTTTCTACGTCCACGCCCTCCGCTTCCGGTGGCTGACGCCGCTCTACGACGGCGTGGTCGCCGCGACCACCCGCGAGCGGACGTTCCGTGCCGCCGTCCTCGAGCAGGCGGGACTGCGGCCCGGGCAGCGCGTGCTCGACCTCGGCTGCGGCACCGGGACCTTGGCGATCGAGATGGCGAGCCGCTGCCCGGGTCTCCAGATCTTCGGACTCGACGGCGATCCGGAGGTACTGTCCAGAGCGGAGCGGAAGGCGGTGCGGGCCGGCGTCGAGATCACCTGGCAGCAGGGGCTCGCGACGCGGCTCCCGTTTCCCGACGGCAGCTTCGATCGGGCCGTCTCGACCCTCTTTTTCCACCACCTGGCGACCGAGGACAAGGTCTCGGCCGCGCGCGAGTTGCACCGCGTGCTCCGGCCGGGCGGGCAGCTCCACGTCGCCGACTGGGGCCCCCCGGCGAGCCGCTTTCAGCGCCTCCTCTTCCTTCCGGTCCAGCTTCTCGATGGCTTCGCCAATACCTCCGCTCAACTCGCCGGGGGCCTGGCCGACGCCTTCCGACAAGCAGGATTCGAGGGCGTCGAAGTCACCCGCCGAATCCGCACGCCGCTCGGCACCATGGCCCTCCACTCCGCGACCAGGGTCTAGCCATGCCGGAAGCCACCCTCGGAACCCGCCGGCACCCACCCGATCGGGTATGGCCTCGAGCATTCCTGGGCTCGTATCGTGCCGTCGAGATGAGAAGTCTCCTCCGCACTCTCGCGTCGGCGTTGTCGGCTGCGCTGCTGCTGCCGGCCTTGGCCAGCGCGCTCTCGCCGTGCGGAATGCCCGACTGCCCGATGGTCGAGTGCGGAGCCCCGGCGGAGCAAGCCGGACACGACTGCTGTCCGGCCGCCGACACGAGCCTGACGGCGCCGTGCTGCGAGCAGCGCGTCGAAGCGCCGGCGACACCGACCCGGGTGACCGAGAAGCCGGCCGCCCCCGCGCTCGCGAGCGCCGACGGGTCCGCTCCGGGAGGGTCTCCGGAAGCGGAGATCGCCTGGCCGGCCAAGGCCCGTCCCTCCCGCGTCCTCGACTGCCTCAGTCAAAGCTGCGTCCTGCGGATCTGAGCGCCTCGTCGCGCCTGTAGGGCTGCACCATGGGGGTGCATGCCCGCAGTGTTCGACGAGGTGTCTCATGTTCTGGACGAGCCTGATTCGCAAGACGACGACCGGCGCCACCGGCGCCACCCACCGAGGACCAGGGATCGCACCCCACGGGGAGCGACCGAGAGCGCACGCCGTACGCCCGCTCGCGGAGGAGTTCATCATGACCAAGATCTCGAAGCTCGCTTTCGCCGCCTCTCTGCTCGCTGTTTCGACCCTTCTCGCCGTTTCGAGCGCCCGAGCCGAGAGCCCGGGCATCCGCCACACCGTCTTCATGGCCGGCAGCGTCATCGAAGCGTCGGACGAAGGGATCTACCTGTGCATCGGGACCGCCGAGGGCGCCGCCCCGGGCCAGGTGCTCGACGTTGTCCGCGTGACTCGCGTCCGCAGCGGCAATCCCAAGCAAGGGATCCGATTCCATCGCGAGAAGGTCGGCAAGTTAAAGGTCGAGGCGATCGTCGACGAGCACTTCGCCCAGGCGACCGTCCTCGACGGCAAGGTCGAGAAGGGCGACATCGTCCGGCTCGTCGATCCCGAAGACTCGATGAAGAACTGACCGGCGATCTGTCTCGCCGTCGCGCCCGCGGAATCCGCGCAGAAAGGACCAATCGTGAACACCAGGCTCCTCACCCTCTCCCTCGTCGTAGGCCTCGCCGTTTCGGCCTGCGATGGCTCGACCCCCACCCAGCCCACCAACAGCTCGATCGTGCTGCAAAAGGCCACCGTGTCGGTCGCCGGCACGGTCGTCAACGGCATGACCGTCTCGCGGGATCACGGGGCGGGGGCCAGCACCCGGTTCGAGGCGCACCTCGTGGACCTCTCCGGCCGCCCCGCGTTGGGCCACTCGGCGCAAATCAACTACATGCGGCCGAACGGCCACGGCTCGATGATGAACGGCGGGCGCATGACCCTCTACGACGACGGGACGCACGGCGACTGGATGGCCAACGACGGGATCTACTGCTACGAGGACTTCGGCGGCGAGTACGGCTGCCACGGTGCGAACGCGCCGATGGGCCGGCACGACTACGACTTCTTCGGCATGGATCACTCCAATGGCGAGACCAACCACATGCTCGTCACCGTGACCGTCGGCTGACACGAGCTCTCCACCGAGACCCGATTCCGGAACCCGTCCATGAGGCCGTTCGCCAAGCTCCTCGCCCTCGCCGTCGCCGTGGCCCTGCTTCTGCCGGGCCTCGCGGCGGCGCTGGTGGCGTGTTCGATGGCCGACTGCCCGATGATGGCCGCCGGCGAGGCGGGAGCGCACGATTGCTGCCCGCCGGCCCCGGCGACGGTCTCGATGGACTGCTGTGAGCACGCACCCACGGCGCGGACTGCTGCGCCGGTTGTGCCGGAGCGGGACCCGTTGACGATCGTGGCGATCGTCGGCGGCTCCAACGTAGCGATCATCCCGCTCCCGGTCGCCATTCCATTCCTACCCGACCGGAGGCAGCCGCACCCTCCCCTCGACTGCCTGGCGAGGACCTGTGTCCTGAGGATTTGAGGCCCCTCCACGCCTGAACGGATCCCGCCAATGAAGGCGGGCTCCATCCGGAATGGTCGAGGAGGACCTCATGGACCGCATTCTCCCAGCGCTCACCCTCTTGGTGGCGCTCCAGGCTCCGGCTTTCGGACAACCCGATCCGGCGCCAGCAGAAACCCCTACCCCGCCGCCAACGACCAACCTAGCCTCGGCGCCGGAGCTTCTTGCCGAACGGCCGGTCGCGCAGCAGGTACCGGCTTCCG
>JAHDVN010000248.1 GCA_023384635.1 Thermoanaerobaculia bacterium | reverse complement strand
CCCCGATCCGCGTCGCCCCGTACGCCACCGGCAGCCCCGGCGGGTTCTGCCACTCCACCGTGCACGCCCCCGCCTGCCGGCTCGTGACCGTCAGGTGCTCGACGTCGCGCGGTGTCCCGCCGCAGGCGCCGGGGAGCATGGCAGTAACGAGAACATCGTCGAGGAACCAACCGTCAGCCCGTGTATTGCTGCCGTTGTCGGTGAACGCTCCGAGTCCGATCCAGATCGTTCTGCCGGCGCACCCGGAGGTGCCGCCGAAAGCGTAGTTGCAGGTGGCGTCGAGGTCCACTTCGGTCATCACGAAACTAGAGGATGCTGGGTAAGAGGCGGAGGTGCCGTTCCAGACATCACGTGTGCCCGTGCCGTAAGTGATCGTCCCGTTGTATCCGCCCTGCAGCCAAACTCCGGGTGCGGAGGCCGGAATGTAGTAGAAGGTCGCGTTGTCGCTGGAGATGCGAAGCATGGCACCATCCCCGGCTGCAAACTGGCGCTTGTGGCGGAATGTCAGCCTAGTGTTGGTCGCCGAGGAAGGGATGGAGAGCCCATCAGCTCCTGCTGGGGCTCCGGGGGTGAACTGGCAGTTTGCATTTCGCGAATAGTCGTCTGTACAGCCTTCACCTCCGAACCGGAAGATCCGAGTGCCTGAATAGGCGGTGCAGGCTTGAATGCCGCGACAGTTGGTCCCGGTCGTGTCCGGACTGAACACGCCGACACCCCAGCCGTTCAAACCGGAACCAGTTTCGAAAGTGTCTTGGAAGAGAACCTGCTCGGCCAGAGCTCCTGTCGGCATCGCTGCGGCACTCACGGCGTTCGTGCCTTCGACCCCGTTGCTCTCGTCGACCGCCTGCACGATGTAGTGGTAGGTCGTCGAGGCGGCGAAGCCGCTGGCGTCGCTGTAGGTCGTGCCGGTGACGCCGGTGGCGATCCGGTTCGAGACGTCGGGGGTGAAGGGGGTGGCGGTGTGCCGGTAGATCGTGTAGCGCACCGGCCCGGCGCACTGCGCGGTACCGGCGGCCCAGGAGAGCGTCACCGAGCAGTCGCCCTGCGGCGTCGCCGACGAGATGCCCGTGAAGAGCGGCGGCAGGTCGCAGACGCCGGTGGCGGTCGCCGAAGCCTCGTTCGAGTTCCCCGATTCGCAGGCTGAGCCGCCGCTGCCGAAGCTGCGGACGACGTAGTAGTAGGTGGCCCCGGCGGCGACCGAGGTGTCGGCGTAGGAAAGCGTCGGGGCAGTCACCGTGGCCAGGTAGGAGTAGGGCCCCCCGGCCGTCGTGCTGCGGTAGATCCGGTAGTCGACGGCGCCCGGAACGGAGTTCCAGGTGAGGTCGATCCGGTTGTCGCTGTGGACGGCCGCACCGAGGCCGGAGGGGGCAGGCAGCGGGCTGCAGTCGGCACAGTCGCCCGAATAGACCACGGCCCAGTCCTGCCCGGCGAGATTCGGTGGATTCGCGGCGACGTTGATGCCCCGCACCTCGACGCTCCACTGCCCGGTCTCCGGCGTCTGGACGAACACGTTCTCCACGTTGTTCGCGGTGTCGCTGCCGCTGGCGTTCGGCGTCGACCAGGCGCCGGTGAACTGGTTGCCCCGGTAGACGGTGCCCGAGGGAGCGGTCACGACGAGATCGAGGTTGTTTCTCAGGGGGGCGGTGGAACCCGCGGTGCCCGGGGGGTCGGTCCAGACGAGCGTGATCTTGAGGCGGGGCGAGGTGGAGAAGACGGGGAAGGTCTTGGTGAAGTTGGTGCCGGTGGTCAGGAGGCGGGATGCCGACTGCTCGAGAAAGTTGATCCGGCCGCCGGGAGGTCCCTCGATCGACTGGCGCAGGTTGATGCGCCCCCACCCCTGGGAGTAGGAGGGATAGCCCACGCCGATGTCCACGGCCCCGTTGATCATCGCCGCCTTGGTGAGCGCCGGCGACGGGTTCGCTCCGAAGGTCGAGTTGAAGAACTCGAAGAAGACGGCCGAAGCTCCCGCGGTGATCGGCGTGGACATCGAGGTGCCGGGCATCAGGCGGTAGTAGGTGCCGGTCCAGGCCTGGTCCCACCCCTCCTCGCAGGGGTCGCGCGGAGTCCCGGAGCAGTTCAGCGAATCGACGGAGAGCACGTCGGCTCCAACCGCGACCACGTCGGGCTTGATCCGGCCCTGACTGGGGCCCCGGCTGGAGAAAGTCGTGATCGTGTTGATGTTCGGGCCGGACTGCTGGCTGGGGACATAAGACCCGCAGCGGTCGTTCTGCGAGGCACCCACCGTGAGCGCGTTCTTCGCGGTGCCGGGAGAGCCGACCGTGCTGGCGCCGGAGCCGGAGTTCCCGGCCGAGAAGAGGATCGCGAGCTCCTGGTTGCCCGCCGTCGTCGCTGCGTCGCGCACGAGGGTGTCCACGCTCACCGCATAGCTGTCGTAGTTGTAGTCGTTCGTGTAGCCCCAGGAATTCGTCGACAGCCGGGCACCCTGGCCGTACGACCACTGCATCATCGAGGTCTCGGTCGTGTAGCCGCCGTCGAAGATGTTGTTGGCGACCAGAGAGGCGCCCCAGGCCATCCCGCGCACCGTGGAGAGCGGTGGGGTGACGTCCCCGCACCCCGACGTGTTCGTGGGAGAGCCGGCGGCCAACCCGCGTCCCACCACCGAACCGGCGACGTGCGTACCGTGCTCGTTGTTGGTCCCCGACATCGCACCGGCGGTGGCGATCACCACCCCCGTGGGGAAGTCCGGATGGGTGAGGCTCACCCCGCTGTCGTTGTGGCCGACGATCACGCCGGCGCCGTTGTAGCCGAGGCTGCTCCAGACCGGCTCGATGTTGAGGATGTACGACTTGGCGGCGAGGTTGTTGTGCAGCTCGCGCTCGTGGACCACCTCCAGATGGGCGATCTCCTCGAGGTCCTTCAGCAGAGCGGGCAGCTCCGGGCCGCGGGCGGCGAACGCGTCGTCGTAGCCGTGAGCGAGACGAGGCTCCACCTTGGCCAGGTGCTGTCCTACCTGGAAGAGGAGGGACTCGGAGTCGCCGTCCGGGAAGGGGAGCGCGCGGACGACGGCCGCTCCGTCGGCCGTGCGCAGCAGGCCCGGGATCTCCTCGACGCGCCTCCGGCCGCTCGCGAGCTCCAGCAGCGTGGCGTCCAGCCGCGCCTCGATCGGGAGGGGGACGACCGATTTCACGACGGGGAAGCCGGCGGAGGTCCGCACGGTTGTGGCGCGGCGGAGCCCGTCACCGTCGCCCCGGACGAGGATCGAGTACGGGTTCGCGTGGTCGAGCAGGGAGAGCCCGCTCGCCTCGAATCGAGGCAGCCAGTCCGGGTCCACGGGCCCGGCCAGGCTCACGAGGTAGAGCGCCCGGGGGAGGCCGCGGAGGTCCTCGGGCGACAGGTGCGGGTATTCACCCGACCAGGCGCGGTAGTCGATGCGGTCCGTCTCCTCGATCGGCGTGATCGACGCGCGCATCGCGGGCGCCAGGGCACCGGGATCGCCGATCCGGACGAGGCGTGCCTCCGGGTAGGCGTGGACGGTCACCGCCCGAGCCGCCGAGGGTAGTGCGAGCGTCTGCGGACAGAGGAAGAGAGCGCCTCCATCGACGGACCCGGTACGGGGCAGAGCCTGTGCGGCAACGGGCCCCGGAACGGGGAGAAGGCCGAGAAGGAGGAGGAGTCCCCCTGCGAAGCACCCACGGCGGATCCCGCCATCTCTCCGTCTCATCTCTACCTCCTGCCCGGGCTGGTCATAGGTACACTGCCACACTCTAAATGCTGATGTTTTTGCATCAGAAGGTCAACCCCGGGGCCGACGCGGGAGGCCCGGCGGGAGCGGGGCCGGCGGTCAGGCCGGGGCGGGGGGGCGGTCGCCCTCGTGGATCGACCTGCGGATCCAGGGGAGGAGGGCCATGCCGGGCAGGGCGAGGAGCGCGGTGACGGTGAAGTAGGGGGCGTAGCCGAGGGTCTCGACGCCGATGCCGGAGAAGGCGCCGACGACGTCGCGCGAGAGGGCGAAGGCGGCCGAGAGGAGGGCGTACTGGGTGGCGGCGTGGGCGCGGTCGCAGAGGTTCATGAGGAACGAGAGGAACGCCGCCGTGCCGAGCCCCTGGCAGACCGACTCCAGCGCCGAGGCGAGGTAGAGCGAGGCTTGGAAAGGGCCGAACGACAAGCCGAGGAGACTCAGGTCGCCGCGCGGCAGGTCGAGGGCGGCGACCGCCACGTAGCCGAAGTTCGAGACCAGCTGGGCGATCCCGAGCCAGAGCAGGCCGGCGAAGATCCCCCGCTTCTGGATGAACCAGCCGGCGGCCAGCGCGCCCGCGATCGTCAGCCCCATGCCGGCGCTCGACGAGATCACCCCGATCTCCGAGGGGGTCATGCCGCGGTCGACCCAGAACGGCTTGACCATCCGCCCCAGCGCCGAGTCGCCGACCTTGTAGAGGACGACGAAGGCGATCACCGGCAGCATCTCCCAGCGCCAGGCCCAGCGCAGCATCTCGGGGGAGAGGAAGGAGACCGTCGCGAGCGTCCCCGCGATCACCGCGAGCGTGAGCCAGAGCCCCTGCCAGCCGCTGCGGTGGGCGAGCAGGAAGAGCGCCCCGGCGGCGGCGACCAGTGCCAGCTGCCAGGCACCGAGGCGCATGCCGGTGGCGCCTCCGGGGGCGGCGGTACCGGCCTTCTCCCGCGCCACGCGGGGGCTCGCGAAGGCGAGCCCGGCGGCGGCGACGCAGATGCCGGCGGCGAGCACCCAGACGCCGCGCCAGCCGATCGCCGGCACGTCGGCGAGGAGCAGCAGCAGCCCGCCGGCGAAGATCAGCGCGCCGCGGTAGAGAGAGACCCGCATGCCGTTGATGTAGCCGCTGTCCTGGGGCGTCGCCACGTCCACGGCGTAGGCGTCGATCGAAATGTCCTGGGTGGCGGAGAGGGCGGTGAAGGCGAAGAGCACCCCCCAGAGGAGCGGCCCCGGCCGCGACGGGTCGAGGACGACGAGCGCGAGACAGAGGGCGGCGAGCGCCAGCTGGCAGGTGGCGATCCACTGCTGGCGGCTGCCGATCCGGTCGACCAGCGGCGCCCAGGCGGCCTTCAGCGTGTAGGGCAGGAAGAGCAGCGACATGAGGCCGATCTCGCGCAGCGAGACCCCGTGCACGCGGAAGTAGACCGGCCAGACGTCGTAGGCGATGCCGAACGGGAACCCCTCGGCGAAGTAGAGGATCGCGATCCAGGTGAGCTTGCGCCGCAGCTGCACCGGCGGATCCTACACGCCGGCCGGCTGGCCGGTCGGCCCGGACGCCTAGAATGGACCCGTGGCGAGCTCCGCGGACCGGTTCTGGAACCTTTCCCC
>JAHDVN010000247.1 GCA_023384635.1 Thermoanaerobaculia bacterium | reverse complement strand
GCCCCCATGCACCGCATCGCACGATCGTTCCTCGGCCTGCTCCTCCTCCTCTCCACCGGCGCGGCGCTCGCCGACGAGGGTCCGGCCTCGCTCGTCGAGGCGTTGCGGCAGTCGAAGCTCTTCGCCGACTTCACGCTGCGCCACGAGACGGTGGACGACGACGCGCTCGCCCGGGGCGCCGCGGCCACCACGCTGCGCAGCGCGCTCGGCTTCGAGACGAAGCCGTTCCACGGCTGGTCGCTCCGCCTCGAGGCCGAGGACGTGAGCGTGGTCGGCGCCGACGACTACGCCAACGGTGGCTTCGGGAGCGCGGGCAACGGCGTCGCCGGCCGGCCGGTGATCGGCGACCCGGAGGGGACCGAGCTCCACCGCGCCTACCTGAAGTGGCAGGGCCGCGGTTTCGCCGTCCAGGCGGGGCGCGACGAGATCCTGCTCGGCGACCAGCGCTTCGTCGGCAACGTCGGCTGGCGGCAGCACCGGCAGACCTTCGACGCGGCGAGCCTGCGCGCCCCGCTCGGCGAGCGCTGGAAGCTCTTCTACGCGTTCGTGGAGAGCGTGCAGCGGGTCAACCGCGCCACCGACGAGCTCAGTGGTCATCTGCTCGCGGTCGAAGGCGACCTCGGGGCCGCCGGCAAGCTCACGGTGCACGCCGAGTCGCTCGACTACGACGCCCCGGCCCGCCGCGCCCTCTCGAGCCTCACCTGCGGCGCCGAGTGGAGCGGCGCGCGGGCGCTCGGAGGCGGCAGGCTCCTCTGGGAGCTCGAGGCGGCCGAGCAGCGCGGCGCCGGCGACAACCCGCGCGAGCTCGACGCCGGCTACCTCTTCGCGAGCCTGGGCTGGGGGTGGCGCGACGGGACGGCGCGCGCCGGCTGGGAGCGGCTCGACGGCGACGCCCGGGACGGCCAGTTCAACACCCCGCTCGCGACCCTCCACAAGTTCAACGGCTGGGCCGACAAGTTCCTGGTGACGCCGGTGAACGGCCTCGTCGACCGCTACCTCCAGGTCGACGGCAAGCGCGGGGCGTGGAGCTGGACCGCCGCCTGGCACGACTTCGAGGCGGCGACGGGCGGCGCGGCGTACGGCCGCGAGCTCGACCTGCAACTCCTCTGGAAAGCCAAGAACGGCCTCGCGCTCGGCGCCAAGGCGGCGCTCTACGACGCCGACCGCCACGCCGCCGACACCGAGAAGCTCTGGGTCTGGGCGGCGTTCGCGCTCTGAGGTCCGCGCCGAGAGGCGCCGGCGGCCGGCTGGTTCAGCCTCCCTGCACGCGCACCAGCTCGCGGTGAGCGAGGGCACCCAGGCGGTCGCTCGCCGGGCCCGGGTTGGCGCGCGCCGCGAAGGCGACCGCGTGGAGGAAGGCGAGGACGTCGTGGCGCCGCGCCAGCCCCTCGGCGGTGCGGAACGCCTCTCCCCAGCCGGCGAGCGGCGCGGGGGATCCGACTGTCGTGAACCAGCCGTCCCAGAAGGCGTCGTCGAGGAGTCCCCGGCCGTGGAGGAAGAAGACCGCCCTCGCCAGCCGCTCCGGCTCGCCGTGGATCCAGGAGACGCCCGGCGGGGCGACTCGGGTGGCGAGCGCGGCGAGGAGGCGCCGCGTCTCGTCGGCGGTCGTGGCCGGGTGCATCCCGATCTGCAGCACGAGGTCGGCGCCGTGGGCGACCGCGTGGCGCCAACCGGCCCCGGCGTCGTAGCCGCGGAAGTCCCGCGTCGTCTCGAGGAAGCGGGCGGCGGCCGCGGCGATCCGCGCGCGCACCGCCTCGGGAAGCGCGGGCGACAGGCGGTCGGCGCGCGCCACCTCGGCGAGCGCGAGGGCCGCGAACGGCCGCCGGAAGCCGTCGGCGTCCTCCCCGGCCTCGACCCATCCGTGGAGGAGCCCGGCGAGGGCGAGCCGCGTCGCCTCGTCGATCCCCCCGCCGCGCAGCCAGGTCGCGAGCCCGGTGAAGGCGGCGTCGTCGCGGATCGCCGGGTCGGGATCCCCGAGACAGGCGGCGAGCGCGAGCGCGAGGCGCTGCCGCGCGGCGGCGTCGGCGACCTCGAAGCCGCCCGCCGCGAGCGACCGCAGCGCGGCGCGCCCACCGGGGTAGTCGTCGCAGTCGCTCGGGCTCGCCTCCGGGAGCGCTGCCCGGACACCGGGCGGCACCGCGACGGTGAGCAGGAGCGCGAGCGCGATGATCGTCCGCTTCCTGTTCCTCATCCCTGCCTCCTCGCTGGGGTCGGCCGCGCCCGGCCGCCACGCCGTCTCGTTCGCCCCGCCGCGGTTGCCCCGAGGTCACTCCTGGCGCGGGAAGGTGGTCTCCCCCGACGGGTCGCGCTGCTTCATCGCCACGACGCGGTCGCCCTCGAGGACGAACTCGATCACCACGTCCGCGAACTCCGGGACCCGGAACCGGTGCGGCTGCCAGGCCAGGAGCGCCTGGAACGGGGCGCCGGCGAACTGCACGCCGAAGGCGCCGTCCTCGCGCAGCACCACTGCGAAGCGGGCTCCGGTCGGCGAGGCGTAGGTGCCGACGTAGCGCGCGAGCGTCGCCGGCGCCGAGAGGTCGGCGGCGGCGCGGCGGCGGAAGATCGCCTCCCCCTCGTCGAGCGACATCGTCGCCGTGGCCACCTCTCCCTGCGGCGAGGTCGCGAAGTTCACCGACCACTTCCCGTCCTCCTCGTCGTCGGGGGTGTCGAAGCGCTCGAAGTGGAAGTGGGCGAGCGGCAGGCGGATGCCGTGGAAGTCGAAGCCGAGGGCCCCGTCCTGCTCGGCGATCCGCAGCACGCCGTAGGCGGGGTGCTCGTACTCGCCGGCGTAGGCGGCCAGCGGATGCGCCGGCCGGGTGTCGGCCACGCGCTCGGCGCCCGCCTGGGCACGGCCCGCGGCGCCGGCGGCCTTCCCCTTCTGCCGGATCTCGAGGTAGCGCCCGCTCCAGTCGGTGCGCGGCGCCATGCCCGTGAGCCGCTCGACGAGCTCGTACATGACGACGTTGTAGAGCGGCGCCGCATGGTCCCCGATCACCAGCACCGCGAGACCGAAGCCGTCGTCCGGGGCGATCGCCACCTGCGAGTGGAAGCCGTTGATGTCGCCGCCGTGGAAGGCGAGGCGCCGGCCGCGGTAGGAGGAGGTCCAGCGCCCCATGCCGTAGGCGGCGTTGAGGTTCTCCCCCCAGCCGCGCGCCGCGAGCTGGGCGTTCGGCATGGCGATCGCGGGCGCGAGCGTCTCGGCGAGGACCGCGGCGGGCAGGACCTGCCGCTCGCCGAGCCGGCCTTCGTGGAGCAGGGCGCGGAGCCACTTCGCGAGGTCCTCGAGGTTCGAGTTGATCGAGCCGGCCGGCCCCACGCCCGCGGCCTCTCGGTAGTAGGGGATCGCGTAGAGCTCGTCGGAGTCGCGCCGCTCGGTGTACGGCACGCCGTGGTCGGGGGCGGCGGTGAGGTCGTCGATCGTGAAGTTCGAGCTCGTCATCCCCAGCGGGTCGAAAATCCGCTCCTGCACCAGCTGCTCCCAGGTGCGGCCGGAGAGCCGCTCGACGACGTGCCCGACGCCGGCGTACATCATGTTGTTGTAGAGGAAGAGAGTGCGGATCGGCTCCTTCGGCTCGAGGTACTTCAGGCGCTCGAAGAGCTCCCGCCGCGTGAAGTCGGACTTGTACCAGATCGTGTCGTGGCGCGTGATGCCGGTGCGGTGGGCGAGCATGTCGCGCAGGGACACCTGGGCCGCGAGGCGGTCGTCGTGGAACTCGATCTCCGGCACCCAGCGGCGGATCGGCTCGTCCCAGCCGAGCCTGCCCTCCTCGACCAGCGTGCCCGCGGCCACCGCGGTGAAGAGCTTGGTGTTCGAAGCGATCGGCACCACGGTGCGGGCGGTGAAGGGAAGCTTCTCGCCGTAGTCGCGGTAGCCGTACCCTTTGGCCAGCACCACCTCGTCGCCGACCACGAGCGCGACGCCGATACCCGGCGCGTTCCAGGCCCGCCGCGTCTCCTCCATCCAGGCGTCGAAGCCCGCGAGCGCCCGGCGCGCGTCGGCGAGGCGGGCTGCGGCCGAGGCTTCCGAGGGTGCTGCTGGCGGTCCGGCCGCGGCCGCGGCGGCGGGGAGCGGGGCGAGGGCGAGGGTGGCGGCGAGCGCCGCGGCGAGGGCGAGGCGGTGTCGAGGCATGGGATCTCCCTTTCGGAGCGGGCCCGCCGGTCCGGGGCGAAGTGCGGACCCCCTGTCGGAACTACGCCGGAACGGCCGCGAGGTTAACCGGAGCCCGGCCGACTTCCTGCGGCGGCATCGGAGCGCCGGCCGGCGGGCTCGAGGAAGCGCAGCACCCGCCGCTCGAGATAGGCGTGGAACGGGTTGTAGCGCAGGCGCAGGAGCAGGTCGAGGGGCACGGCCAGCGCGCCGCGCTCGCCGCGGGGCTCGAGGCCGCCGATCGGGAAGGCGCCGTCCCCCGGGCCGGCGCCGTAGACCGGATCGTCCGGCGGGAACGGGATCGCGACGTGGGAGAGCGAGTAGAGCCCGGGCGGCCAGGCGAGGCCGAGCGGCTCGACCTGCGGCGCGGTGGCGTGGGCCGCCCAGGTGCGGGCCTCGACCTCGCTCTCCTCCCCGGCGTTGGTCACCAGCGTCACCGCGAAGGGAAGCGAGCCGATCCGGCGCGCCTCGGCGAGCAGCGCCGCGGCCCGGGCGGAGAGGAAGCCGAGCGCCGCGGCGCGGCGGTTCACGTCGAAGAGCACGAGCTCGCTGCCGTTGCCGGAGAGCCGGCCGTAGACGCGCTCGAGCGAGGCGGCCGGCGGCACGGTGGCGTCGACCACCGACTGCAGCGCGAGCGCCGGGGGCAGCTCGCCGAGGCGGCCGGCCCGCGCCAGCCGGGCCAGCGCCGCCTCGACCTCGGCGGTCAGCCGGTGGATCTCCGCGGCGGCGTGGAGCGGGAAGGAGTTGTACTTGTACGGGTCGTACTCCGGGAGGAGGTCGGTCCAGCCGAGCTTCTCGAGCCCCGGCAGGCGCGCCGCCCGCTCCTGCCAACGCGCGGGGGGCCTCGAGGCCGACGCGGCGCGCGGGCCCCCCCGCCGGCGCCGCGCCCCGCCCCGCCCGCGCGGCGCGCGCGCGGTCGATGGCGGGCGCGGCGCCGTTCGAGTAGCCGACGATCGCCCACGGCCGGTCCCCCGCGCGCTCCGCCACCGCGGCCGCCCCGACGCGCACGGCGTGGCGCCAGGCATCGACGCCGGTGCGGGTGAGCGCCGCGGGGAGGGTGCCGTGCCCCGGCAGGCGCAGCGCGAGCACGGCGAAGCCCTCCGCGGCGAGCGCCTCGCCCACCGCGCGCAGGCTGTAGGGGGAGTCGGAGAGGCCGTGCAGCAGGTAGAGCGCGTATGAGGCGTCGCCGATCTTCTCGACCGG
>JAHDVN010000246.1 GCA_023384635.1 Thermoanaerobaculia bacterium | reverse complement strand
AGCAGCACCGTGGCCGCGGCGGGGATGCCGCGGCACGGCCGCCAGTCGGGCCCGCGCGGCGGCCCGGGGGCGAACTTCGCGACGTCCACGCCGTACGGGATCACGTGCGCCCGCCCCCGCGGGAAGCCGAGCGCGCAGACCCGATCGACGAGCTCCGGCGAGCAGCCGGTGAGTACCGCCGTGCGGGCGAGCGCCAGCGCCACGGCGCGGCGCACGCCGCGCCGCTCGGCCACGAAGACATCGCTCCCGTGCAGGCCGACCGCGAGCGGCACCCCGGGCGCCGCCCCCGCGGCGGCGAGCCCGTTGGGCACCACCCAGTGGGCCTGCACGAGATCCGCTCCCTCCGTGCGGCAGCAGCGCGCCACCGCGCGGCGGGCGGCGGCGAGGTAGAGGGGGGCGACCAGGCCGGCCAGCGGCCGGATCGTCTCGTCGGCGTCCAGGCTCCGCGAGTAGCCCAGCACCTCCAGCGCCGCGGGGGCGTAGCGGAAGGTCCGCACCGCCACGCCGTCGTCCTCCCAGGCGGCGGCGAGCCCCCGGGCGTGCGGCGCGAGGACCGTCACCGCATCGCCCCCCCGCACCAGCGCGCGCGCCAGGTCGCGGATGAACGGACCGGACGTGTCCCCGGGCTGGCGGGGAAAGGTCTGCGTGAGGAAGAGGATCCGCAGCCGCGGCTCAGCCATCGAGCTCGCGCACGGAGTAGCTGTCGGCGCGCCGGAACTGCTTGTGCGTCACCATCTCGCCGAGCAGGCCGGTGGTCAGCACCTGCATGCCCACCAGCATGAGCAGAACGCCGAGCAGGAGGAGCGGCCGGTTCGAGAGCGCCTCGCCCCGCAGCCAGAGCACCGCGAGGTAGAGGTTGATGAGGAAGCCGCCGGCGAAGCTCGCGAGGCCGATGAGGCCGAAGAGGTGGAGCGGGCGCCGCGTGTACTTGGTGATGAAGAGGACGGTGATGAGGTCGAGGAGGCCCTTGTAGAAGCGGTCCCAGCCGTACTTGCTCACCCCGTGCCGGCGCGGATGGTGGCGGACCTCGATCTCCCCCACCCGGAAGCCGCGCCGGCTCGCCAGCACCGGGATGTAGCGGTGGAGCTCGCCGTACACCGCCACCTCCTCGAGGACCTCGCGCCGGTAGGCCTTGAAGCCGCAGTTGAAGTCGTGGATCGGCACCTGCGCCAGGTGGCGCGTCACCCAATTGAAGAGGAGCGACGGGTAGCGCTTGCCGATCGGGTCGAGGCGGCGCCGCTTCCAGCCCGACACCAGGTCGAGATCCTGCTCCTCGAGCACCTGCAGGAAGCGGGGGATCTCCTCGGGGTCGTCCTGCAGGTCGCCGTCCATGGTGACCAGCAGCCGGCCGCTGCAGTGGTCGAACCCTGCGGAGAGCGCCGCTGCCTTGCCGAAGTTCCGGCGCAGCCGCACGAGCCGCACCCGCGCGTCGCGCCGGCGGGCCGCCTTGACCTCGTCGGAAGTGGCGTCGCGCGAGCCGTCGTCCACGAAGACGATCTCGAAGGTGCGCCCGAGGCCGTCGAGGACGGCAGCGACCCGATCGGCGAGGGCCCGCACCGTGCCGGCCTCGTCGAGCACCGGCACGAGCACCGAGATCTCCGGCGGTTCCGCCCCCGCTGTCCCGCCGCGCTCTCCCCGCTCCTGCCCGACCCCGCTCTCCGCCATGCGGCGCATTCTAGCAAGCCGCCCTTCCCCCGGGACCGCCGATCGGGCGCGAGGTGCGCCCGGTGTTGTAACCTTCGGGCGACCGAAACCGACATCCCACGCCCGTGGTCACGACGACCCTGCTCTCCCAGCTCAAGGGACCGTTCAGCTTCCTGTCCCGGGATCCCGCCGAGATCCTCCGGCTCGTCCCGGACGCCGAGCGCTCGCTGCCGGTGCCGCAGCAGATCTTCCTCGAGGACGAGGCGGCCACCCCCCTGGTGGGATTCCCGGTCCTCCTCTCCGCGGAGCTCCGCGAGCTCGAGGCGGCGCTCGAGGAGTACCTCCGGTTCGAGGAGGGGGTGCAGCTCGCGGTCCTCGCGCGGCAGCCGTTCGACCCCAACGCCTACGCCGCCGCCTGGGAGCGGTACCGGGCGCTCCTCGCCCGCGCCACCGAGAACACCACCGGCTCGAGCTACGGCCGGCGGTTCCCGGCGATCTTCTGGCTCCACCACTCGCTGGCGGTGGCGCGCGTGCTGCGCGACACGCCGCGGCGGGTGATGCGCGAGAGCGCCAGCCTCGGGCGCGAGCACGGCGAGAGGATCCGCTACCAGGTGCTCGACAAGTTCCTCGACCGGGCGGTCAAGGTCACCTACGACATCGTCGACCGCCTGGCGGCGGAGACCGAGGAGGTCGAGGAGGAGCTCTTTCCCGCGCTCTTCACCCGCCTGCGAGACAACGTGCTGATCTTCACGGAGGATCACGTCGGGCCGCAGCTCGGCGAGCTCAGCGGCTACTTCGCGGGGCAGCTGCACATCGACGGCCGGGCGTTCCGCGACCGACTCGCGGAGACGGCGGCCTGGCTCGGGCGGGAGCTGCGGGGCGACGCCGCGCTGCGCGGCACGGCGCGCCTCCTCGGCGGAAACAGCGAAGGGGATCCGCGCGATCTCCTCCTGATCCGCGGCCTGACCTCGATTCTGGCGCTCCGTCCGGCCTACGATCCGCAGCGGCTCCTCACCCACGAGCAGGTCCGGGTCTGGGAGCGGCTGCTCGTCAAGCTCAAGGAGTTCGAGCTCTTCCACGCCCTGCGCCGCCTCGTCGTCGGGGTCGAGAAGGACGCCGCCGGGCTCGTGGCCCGCGACCGCAGCCTCGGGCGCTTCGGGATCGGACCGCAGACGGCGCGCATCTCCCCCTCGACGCGGCCTCTCGACTTCCTCGCCCCCTGGGTGGTCGACCCTCAGGTCTCCCGCTTCGGGATGATCTACGACATCAGCGACTTCACGGAGACGATCTCGACGCTGCGCCGCTCGGGCGCCGCGGTCCAGGACCGCTCCTTCCGGCAGCTCTTCCTCTTCCAGCGCCGCATCCACCGCCTCGCCCGGCAACACCGCTCGAAGATGGAGAAGTACCTCGGCGACGGCGCCTTCTTCTCGGCCCGCGAGGCGTCGCCGATGCTGGCGCTCGCGATCCAGGTGCAGCGGCTCTACGCCAAGGCGGTCGGCGAAGGCTTCTCCTTCGCCCGGGGCCTGCGCATCGCCCTCAACTACGGGCAGTACCGCCTCCTCCCGGTGCAGGCCGGCCGGCCCGGCGACCTCGAGCGCTACGAGTTCTTCGGGCACGGGGTGGTCGAGCTCTCCCGCCTGACCACCGGCAAGGCGGCCAAGGAGGTCGACGAGCTCAAGACCTTCCTCGTCGCCCACGGCTACCCCGAGGGCACGGTGAACCGCTTCTTCGCCCCGCTCACCGCCCACGGCCTGGACCTCGTGGACCGCATCGAGGAGGAGCGCGAGTTCTTCGCCTACCTCACCCGCACCGGCTCGCTCGTCAACGAGGGGATCGTCGCCACCGGCGGCTTCATCGAGCACCTCGACCGCGAGGAGACGACCCGCCGCCTCTTCGCGGCGCGGGACGGCCAGCGTTCCTACGTGGCCCTCCACCTTCCAGGCCCCGCCGGGAGCCTCCTCGTCGGCCTGCGCAAGCTCGGCAACGCCAGCCTCAAGGGCCTCGACCGCCTGCCGGTCTACGAGGTCGTGGACGGGGCGGCCTGGACCGACACGACGCTCGTCGAGCTGCGCGGCGGGCGCCTCGTCGAGCTCCTCGAGAGGGACTTCATCCAGCGCCGCACCGGCGCCCCGTTCGGCTAGGGGCGCGGCATCCCGCAGAGGGGAGACCGCCATGACCGACCCCGCATCCGCGCTCGCCCCCGCCCTGATCGAGACCGCGCTCTCCGGCCTGCCCGCCCCGCGCCGCGGCAAGGTCCGCGACGTCTACGACCTCGGCGGAACCCTGCTCGTCGTGGCGAGCGACCGGCTCTCGGCCTACGACCACGTGCTCTCGCCGGGGATCCCGGACAAGGGGAAGATCCTCAACCAGCTCACGACCTTCTGGTTCCGGCGCCTCGCCGACGTGGTGCCGCACCACCTCCTCGCCACCGCGCCGGAGGCGTTCCCCGCGGCGCTCGCCCCCCACCGCGACCTGCTCCGCGGGCGCGCGGTCGTGGTGCGCAAGGCGGAGGTGATCCCGTTCGAGTGCGTGGCGCGCGGCTACCTCGCCGGCAGCGCGCTCGCGGAGTACCGCGCGCACGGCACCGCCTGCGGGGTGCCGCTGCCGCCCGGCCTCGCGCGCGCCGCGCGCCTGCCGGAGCCGGTCTTCACCCCCGCCACCAAGGCGGCGACGGGGCACGACGAGAACGTCCCCTTCGCGCGCCTCGTGGCCGACCTGGGAGCGGCCACCGCGAGCCGCCTGCGCGATCTCACGCTCGCCCTCTACCGCCGCGCCGCGACCCACGCCGAGGCTTGCGGCCTTTTGCTGGCGGACACCAAGTTCGAGTTCGGTTGGGCGGACGGCGAGCTGCTCCTGATCGACGAGGCGCTGACCCCCGACTCCTCCCGCTACTGGGACGCCGAGCGCTGGCGCCCGGGCGAGGAGCCGGCCTCGTTCGACAAGCAGTTCGTGCGCAACTGGCTCGACGCCAGCGGCTGGGATCGCGAGTCCCCGCCCCCGCCGCTGCCCGCCGAGGTGGTGGCCGGTACCCGCGACCGCTACCTCGAAGCCTTCCGCCGCCTCACCGGCCGCGAGCCCGAGCTCTAGGACGAGAGGCGACAGGCAGGAGAGCGTGGTGGACAGCGCGCGCGGCTAGCCGCTGGGTGCTGAGAGCCTCGGCCGCCCCACCTCCCGTCGAGAATCCCTCGCATGACCCCCGCCGAGCTCGTCGCCAGGTAGTCGCGTGCGGGGCTCAAGGAGCGGGCTTCGGCGCAGGAGCACTTCCTCGATCTGTGCGCGCCGGTGGGGCACGAGCCGCCGGCGAAGGCGCATCCTGCGGGGACGTTCTTCTGCTTCGAGAAGGCGGTCGGCAAGGAGCGCGGGGGGACGGCTTCGCGGGCGTCTGGAAGCGCGGGCACTTCGGCTGGGAGTACAAGGGGAAGGGCACGGACCTCGAGGCCGCCTACCACCAGCTGCTCGACTGCCGCGAGGTGATGGAGAACCCGCCACTCCTGCTGGTCTCGGACATCGACCGCATCGTGGCGCGCACGAACTCCACCGGCACCCGGGCACAGAGGCACGAGATCCCGCTCGCGGCGCTGGGCGAGCCGCGGAGTCTCGAGATCCTGCGCGCCCTCTTCTTCGAGCTACTGAGAAGGTGCTGAGAAGGTGCTGAGAAGGTGCCAGGGACCTTCCCCGACCTGCCATGCGCGCCTTCCTCAGGCCCGA
>JAHDVN010000245.1 GCA_023384635.1 Thermoanaerobaculia bacterium | reverse complement strand
CGGCAAGGGGGATCTCGTCCTCACCGGTCAGCTCGGCGACGTGATGAAGGAGTCGGCGCGCGCCGCCTGGTCGTACGCACGCGCCCACGCCGGGGCGCTCGGGATCGACGAGGAGGCGTTCGCGCGCGACGTGCACGTGCACGTGCCGGCGGGCGCCATCCCGAAGGACGGCCCCTCGGCCGGGGTGACGATGGCGGCGGCCCTGGTCTCGGCGCTGGCCGGCCGGCCGGCGCGCCACGACCTGGCGATGACCGGCGAGATCACGCTCACCGGCCGCGTGCTTCCGATCGGCGGCCTCAAGGAGAAGATCCTCGGTGCGGTGCGCGCCGGCATCCGCGACATCGTGCTGCCGAAGGAGAACGAGCCGGAGCTCGCCGAGCTGCCCGACGAGGTGCTCCGCGTGCTGCGCGCCTATCCGGTCTCCGAGCTCGGCGAGGTGCTGGCGCTGGCGCTGCGCGGCGCCTCGCTCCACGAGGGGCGGCTCCGCTTCGGCGGCGAGCCGCCGCGCGAGACGCCGGGCGTCTTCCCGCACTGACACCGGCTGGCGGTCCGGGGGGAGTGCGGCTACACTCTTCCCTGCCGATGGCCGGCACGCGCGGACGCGGGGTGCACCTACTCGCCGGGGACGTCGGCGGGACGAACGTCCGTCTCGCGCTCTTCGAGGCGGCCGGTTCCGAGCTCACCCTCCTCCTCGAGCGCACCTACGCGAGCCGCGACCACCGCGGCATGGCCGAGATCGTCGAGCGCTTCCTCGAGGAGTCGCTCTTCCGCGCCGACCGCCTCTGCCTCGGCGTCGCCGGGCCGGTTCGCGCCGGGCGCTCCCGGCTCACCAACCTGCCGTGGACGGTCGATGCCGCCGAGCTCGCGGCCCGCTTCCGGCTGCGCGGCGCCTGGCTCCTCAACGACCTCGAGGCGCTCGCCCACTCGCTGCCCGCCCTCGGCCCCCGCGACCTCGCGACCCTCGCCCCCGGCGAGGAGGGGGCGCAGGGCAACCTCGCGCTCCTTGCCGCCGGCACCGGCCTCGGCGAGGCGGGGGTCCTCTGGGACGGGGCCGCCTGGCGTCCGTTCGCGACCGAGGGGGGGCACGCCTCCTTCGCGCCCGAGAGCGAGCTGGAGATCGAGCTCCTCCGCTTCCTGCGCCGCCGCGGCGGCCGGGTGACCTGGGAGCAGCTCCTCTCGGGTCCCGGGATCGCCGCGCTCTACGATTTCTTCCTCGCCCGCGCCGGCCTGCCGGCGCCCGAGTGGTACGAGGTCGCCCGCGAGGAGGGGGACCCGGCGGCGGCGATCGCCCAGGCGGCGAGCGAGGAGAGGTCGCTCGAGGCGCTGGCCGCCCTCGACCTCTTCGTGCGCCTCTACGGCGCCGAGGCCGGCAACCTCGCGCTGCGCATGATGGCCACCGGCGGCGTCTTCCTCGGCGGCGGCATCGCGCCCCGGCTCCTCGGCCGACTCGGGAGCCCGACCTTCCTCGAGGCGTTCGTGGCCCGCGAGCCGATGCGCGCGCTGCTCGAGCGGATCCCGGTGCGCGTGATCCTCCACCGCGGCGCGGCGCTCCTCGGGGCGGCCCGCTGGGCCCTGCGCGCCGGCGGCTGAGGGCGGAACGCGCCGGCCCGGCGACCTCCCCTGTCGTAGAATCGCCCCATGTTCGGACCCGGCAGCGCGCGCGACGCGGCGCAGAAGGTCGCCACCCGGCTGAAGTTCCCCCAGGCCTTCGGCGTCTTCCTCGCCCTGTTCCTGATCAACCTCGTGGTGCCGGACGCGATCCCGTTCATCGACGAGATCCTGCTCGGACTCGGCGCGGCGCTCTTCGGGATGTGGCGCGAGCCGGCCGTCGCCGCCGAGACGCCGGGCCGCAAGCCCCCCGAGAAGAACGTCACCCCCCGCCCCGACTGACGGCCCCCGGCGCCCCCGCCCCCCGGCCCGCCGTTGACGGGCCCCGGCGGCGGTGAGACAATCCGGCGGTCATCAGGAGCGGCCCGGCGCGACCGGGCCCGGCAACCTGGGACGGACACCCAAGGTGCCTTCCCGCGGCGACGCGGGGATGTGGCCGCGAAGAGCGGCAACCAACTGTCCGGCGCCCGCGGACCCGCTCTCCTGATGGACGAGCGGGTTTTTTCATCCTTGAGGAGAGCCACCCGATGCCCCATTCCTTCGTCTTCACCTCCGAGTCGGTGACCGAGGGCCACCCCGACAAGGTCTGCGACTACGTCGCCGACTCGATCCTCGACGCCTGCCTCGAGCAGGATCCCAGGAGCCGCGTCGCCTGCGAGGTGCTGGCCAAGAGCCACAACCTCGTGCTCGCCGGCGAGATCTCGACCAACGCGACGATCGACTTCGACGCGGTGGCGCGCCGCGCCGTGGAGGAGATCGGCTACACCGACCTCTCCCAGCCATTCAATCACCGCACCACCTCGATCCTCCTCGCCTTCACCTCGCAATCGAACGAGATCGCGCAGGGGGTCGACGAGGAGGAGGAGAAGGCGAAGGAGCAGGGGGCGGGCGACCAGGGGATGATGTTCGGGTACGCCTCCGACGAGACCCCGGAGCTCATGCCGCTGCCGATCCTCCTCGCCCACCGCCTGGCGCGGGGCCTCGCCGACGACCGCCGCTCGGGCCGCCACGATTGGCTGCGGCCGGACGGCAAGACCCAGGTCTCGGTCCGCTACGAGGGGATCCAGCCGAAGCGCGTCGAGCGGCTCGTCGTCTCCACCATGCACGCCGCCGACAAGAGCCAGGAGGAGATCCGCGAGTACGTCCACCGCGAGCTCGCCCCGCGCTGCCTCGGCGACTGGTACCACGACGACATCCAGATCTTCGTGAACCCGACCGGCGCCTTCTCCCACGGCGGGCCGTCGGCCGACGCCGGGGTCACCGGGCGCAAGATCATCGTCGACACCTACGGCGGCATGGGCCGGCACGGGGGCGGGGCGTTCTCCGGCAAGGACCCGTCGAAGGTCGACCGCAGCGGCGCCTACTTCTGCCGCCACGTGGCGCGCCAGGTGGTCCGCGAGGGACTGGCCAAGCGGGCCGAGGTCCAGGTCGCCTACGCCATCGGCGTGGCCCATCCGGTCTCGATCCACGTCCACACCCACGGCACGGGACCCGAGGAGAAGGCGGCGAAGTACGTGGAGGAGACCTTCGACTTCCGGCCGCGGGCGATCATCGAGCGGCTCGGCCTGCTGCGCCCGATCTACCGGCAGACCACGAACTACGGCCACTTCGGCCGCCCCGGCCTGCCCTGGGAGGAGTGAGAGGCGCCGGCAATCGCCGGCCGCTGTCATCCGGATGCGAAAAGGGCGGCGCCACGGCGCCGCCCTTTCCCTTTCCGGCGTTCCGTGCGGTCAGGCGCGGACGAGCAGCACCCGCGCCATCCGCCCGTGCAGCAGGCCGACGCCGCGCGCCACGTGGAGGGTGAGGAGCAGCACCACCCCGGCCGCGAGCCAGAAGAGCGGCCAGACGACCCAGAGCGGGAGCTCGAGCACCAGCCCGTCGAGGCGGATCTCGCCGGCGAAGGCGAGGCCGATGGGCACCGCGACGAGCGCCGCGGCGAAGACGACCGCGATCGTGGCGGCGGTGAAGTAGGCGATCCCGAGCGGCAGCTGCAGCAGCTGATAGAAGAGCGAGGTCCAGGTGCGTCGGTCGCGGAGCCAGGCGAGGATCCGCCGCCAGCCGGAGGGCAGCGGCTCGGCCGCCGCCATCCGCTCGCCGGTCAGCGCGCCGACCAGCTTGCCCTCCAGCCAGGCGAGGCCGCGCGCCGTGGCCACGAACGCCACGAAGAAGGGCACGCCGATGATCAGGATCGCGAGCCCGAGCGAGAGCGCGAGCCCGGTGGTGGCGAAGGTGAAGTAGATGGTGCCGGTCGCCATCGCGATCAGCATGTAGGCCAGGCTGCCGTAGGCGCGGCGGTCGGCGAAGACGCCGAAGACGGCGGCCAGGGCTCGCCGGCCGCGCGATGGCGTGGGCGACGTCTCGTCGAAGGCGAAGCGCTCCGGCTCTGGCACGGGCGCGACGGTCTCGAAGGTCTCGATGGCGGCGGGAATCTCGGAGGGTTCGGAGGCTTCGGCGCGCTCGCCGGGGATTTCGGGGTTCATGGGATCGCTCCTCCTTCGGGCTGCTTCCTGTCGCTCTCTACGCCGGCGGCCGACCCGGGTTTCAAACCGCGGCCCGCCGACCCGGCGGGCGCGGGGTAGCATCGCGGCGTTGCCAGCCCCCGCTCCCCTGCCCATCGACGAGGTCCTGCCCGCGCTCGCCGCGGCGCTCGCCACCGCCCCGAACGCCGTCCTGCGCGCCCCGCCGGGCGCCGGGAAGACCACCCGCGTCCCCCCGTTCCTCCTCGCCTCGGGCCTCGCCGGGGGCCGCGTCGTGGTGCTCGAGCCGCGGCGGATCGCGGCCCGCGCCGCCGCCCGCCGGATCGCCGACGAGCGCGGCTGGACGGTCGGCGAGGAGGTCGGCTACCAGGTCCGGTTCGAGCGCCGGGCGCGCCCCGATACCCCGCTCCTCGTGGTCACCGAGGGGATCCTCGTCCAGATGCTCCAGGCCGACCCGCTGCTCGAGGGGATCGGCACCCTGGTCTTCGACGAGGTCCACGAGCGGAGCCTCTTCACCGACCTGGCGCTGGCCCTCGCCCGCCGCGTCCAGGCCGAGGTCCGCCCCGACCTTCGCCTGCTCGCGATGTCGGCCACCCTCGAGACGGCGCCTCTCGCCGCCTTCCTCGGCGGCGCGGCGGTCGTCGAGAGCCAGGGGCGGGAGCACCCCGTCGAGGTCGTCCGCCTGCCGCGGCGCGACGAGCGGCCGCTCGCGGAGCAGGTCGCGGCCGGGGTGCGCCGGGCGCTCGCCGCGGTCGACGGCGACGTCCTCGTCTTCCTCCCCGGCGCCGGGGAGATCCGTGCCTGCGAGACCGCCCTCGAGCCCCTCGCCGCCACCGCCGGCCTCGCCGTCGTCCCCCTCTTCGGCGACCTGCCGGCGGCGGCCCAGGACGCGGCGCTCCGCCCGCTTGCCCGGCGGAAGGTGGTGCTCGCGACCAACGTCGCCGAGACCTCGGTGACCGTCGACGGCGTCGCGGCGGTGGTCGACTCGGGGCTGGTGCGGCGGCTGCAGCTCGACCCCGGAACCGGCCTCGACCGGCTCGCACTCGGGCGCGTGAGCCGCGCCTCGGCCGACCAGAGGGCCGGCCGCGCCGGCCGCCAGGGGCCGGGCTGGGCGCTGCGGCTCTGGACCGAGCACGACGAGCGCGGCCTCCTCCCGTACGAGCAGCCGGAGATTGCCCGCGTCGACCTCGCCTGGGCGGCGCTCCAGCTGCTGGCCTGGGGGGAACGCGACCCGGCCGCCTTCGGCTGGCTGGAGCCGCCCCCCGCCGCGGCCCTCGTCCGCGCCCTCGATC
>JAHDVN010000244.1 GCA_023384635.1 Thermoanaerobaculia bacterium | reverse complement strand
CGCAGCACCCGCTGCTGGTCGGGCCACTTCATCCGCGACTGGAAGCCGACCAGGTTGAACTGGCTCTGTGCGAGGTCCTCGCGCCGCAGCTGGGCGACGGCGTGGGGACGGCTCCCGTCCGGGGTCCGCAGGCCCACCGGCTTCATCGGCCCGAAGCGCAGCGTGTCCTCGCCGCGGCGCGCCAGCTCCTCGAGCGGCAGGCAGCCCTCGAAGAAGAGCGCCTGCTCGAAGTCGCGCAGCGGCAGCACCTCGGCCGCGAGGATCGCCTCGCGGAAGGCGCGGTAGCCCTCCCGGTCGAGCGGCGAGTTGAGGTAGTCGTCCCCCGACCCCTTGCCGTAGCGGGAGGCGCGGAAGAGGCGGTCGTGGTCGAGCGTGTCGCCGTCCACGATCGGGGCGATGGCGTCGTAGAAGTAGAGCCACTCGCCGCCCAGGAGGTCCTGCAGCACGCCGGTCATCGCCGGCGAGGTGAGCGGGCCGGTGGCGATCACCACCTCCCCCTCGGGCAGCGCCGCGACCTCGTCGCGGACGATCTCGACTCCCGGCGCGGCGGCCAGCGCGGCGGTCACGCCGCGGGCGAAGGTGTCGCGGTCGACGGCGAGTGCCCCGCCGGCCGGCACCGCCGCGGCGCGCGCGGCGCCGACCACGAGCGAGCCGAGCCGCTCCATTTCGCGCTTGAGCAGCCCCGCCGGGTGGCCGGGGTCGTCGCTGCGCAGCGAGTTGCTGCAGACCAGCTCGGCGAGGTCGCCGCTCTTGTGCGCCGGGGTGGAGAGCCGCGGGCGCATCTCGTGGAGCACCACCGGGACGCCGAGCCGCGCGAGCTGCCAGGCGCACTCGCTGCCGGCGAGGCCGCCGCCGACGACGTGGACGGGCATGGGGGCGGAGCCGGGCATCGGCCCCCTAGCCGGCGAGGTCGTGGGTCATCGGGTCCTCGAGCACGCGGAAGTAGTGGTTGGTGCCGTAGCGGGCGAGGTTGCCGACCCGGGAGGTGTAGATGCAGGCGAAGTCCTTCACCTGGGCGCCGAAGAGGCTCTGGTTGCTGCCCTGGCGGAAGAGCGGCCCCCAGATCCGGTGGTGGCGCTCCGAGGTGCGCCGCTGCAGCTCGGCGGCGCGCTGCCGCAACACCGCGTGCTGCGCCTCGAGCTCGGCCAGGCGGGCGCCGGCGGCGCCGAGCATCTCGCCGTTCTCGCCGCTCTCGCAAGCCAGCGCGACCACGTCGCGTAGGTCGTCCATCCGGTGCCCGAGGTCGGAGAGCTCCTCGCGCAACGCCGAGAGGTGCCGGAGCTCGGGCGCCACCTCGGCGGCGATCTCGAGCTCGTCCTCGAGCTCGCGCACGATGAGGGCGGTGCGCCAGGTGGTGCGCAGCTTCGAGGTCAGGACGTCGCTGTAGATGTGGTCGCCGACATAGAGGATCTGCTCGCCGGGGACCTCGAGCAGCGCCATCAGGCCGTCGCGCGAGCCGCCGCGATAGACGCCGCCCCAGCTTGGCACCGCCACCTCGGGACCCTCCGAGCCGTCGGCGGAGAGCGGCACGAACGGCCGCTCGCGGCGGAAGAACGACGGCTTGCCGGCGGAGGCGACCACGAGGTCGAAGAGGTCGCGCCAGGAGCCGAGGCCGGGGAGCGCGCCGTCGAGCAGGTACGAGCAGAGCCGCTCCGTGTAGGCGAAGTCGGAGTTGGTGATGAGGAAGAGGCGGCGGCCGCCGAGCGCCAGCCGCACCAGGGCGAGCGCCAGCTCCGGGTCGCGCGGCAGGTAGCGCGGCAGGTCGGCGGTGATGCGGGCTTTCAGCGAGCCGTTGGCGTGGATCGAGTCGACGGCGTGGCGCACGTCGTCGAAGAGCGCCTGCGGCGAGCGGTTGGCGATCCGCGACGGGTCGCGCCGCCCGAGCTCGACGAGCTCGCTGAAGAGGTTCACTTCCGGCAGCTCGAAGAGGGTGTCGACGCGGTAGAAGCGGTCGCTGCCGAGGTCGAGCGGCTCGAGCCGGTAGAGGCGGAAGCGCTCCTCCTGGGTGAGCGGGGTGCGCCCCAGGTAGGCGCGGCCGACGTAGCGGTGCCGGCTCATCTTGAGCACGGTGCCGAGCTGGCGGTCGACGATCAGGCCCCGGCGCGGGAAGGCGGGGCGGAACTCCGCATCGGCACGGATGGCGGCCGGGTAGCCGCTCTGCTCGACGAGGAAGCCCAGGGCGAGCTCGAAGATGGCGGTGTCGATCGCCTCGCGGTCGTACTCGGCGAGCGTCCAGTCGAGGTCGAAGCCGACGTAGCGGATCCGCTCGAGGCGCAGGTTGCGGTTCACGAAGACGCGCCGGGGCAGCGGCGGCTTGCCGCCGTCGAAGGCGCGGCGCAGCAGCGCGTGGCGCAGGGCGGGCAGCAGCGGCGCGAGCCAGGTGGGACGGGGGGCGCCGGGGACGACGGCGGTAGCGGACATGGCGGTGTGCGTGCGGAGAGCCGTTCAGCTCTCCGCGGGCGCCTCCCGCTCGAAGCCGCACCCCTCGCGCACGCAGAGGTGGCGAGTCCCCTTCTTCTTGGTGGTCTTCTCGACCAGGAAGGGGGCGCCACAGGTGGGGCAGGGCGTGGGCAGGGGCCGGTCCCAGAGCGCGAACTTGCACTTCGGGTACCGACTGCAGCTGAAGAAGACCTTGCCGCGCCGCGAGCGCTTCTCGAGGATCGTCCCCTCGCCGCACTCCGGGCAGGCGACGCCGGTCTCCTTGGGCGGCGCCGGGGCGGGTCCGATCTTGCGGATGTTCTTGCACTCGGGGTAGCCGGTGCAGCCGTAGAAGGTGCCGAAGCGGCTCCGCTTGAGGGCCATCGGGCGGCCGCAGACCTCGCAGGGCGCGATCTCCTCCGGGGTGCCGCCGGCCGGCGCCTCGGGCGCCGGGGCGAGGTCGCGCGTGTAGTCGCAGGGCGGCTCGGCGCGGAAGCGGTCGCAGGAGACGAAGGCGCCGTAGCGGCCGAACTTGATCACCAGCCGCCCGCCCGCCCCCTCGCCGCACTTCGGGCAGCTCTCGCCGAGCGGCACGCCGTCGCGCTTGACGTTGGGCAGGTGCTCGTCGGCCTGGGCGAGGTCGCGCGCGAACTTCTCGTCGAACTCGCGCACCGCCTGCTTCCAGGGCATCTGCCCCTCCTCGATCTTGTCGAGCTCTTCCTCGAGAAGTGCCGTGTAGCCCTCGTTGATGATGTCCGAAAAACCGCTCTGCAGCGCGCGATTGACCGCCTGCCCGAGCGGCGTGGGGCGGAAGCGGCCCTCCAGCTTCTCGGCGTAGGCCTTCTCGGTCAGCGTCGAGAGGATCTGGGCGTAGGTCGAGGGCCGGCCGATCCCGTTCTCCTCGAGCGCCTTGACCAGCGTCGCCTCGCTGTACTGGGCGGGGGGCTGGGTGAACTTCTGTTCCTTCTCGAGCCGCACGAGCCGCAGCTCCTGCCCCTCGGCCAGCGGCGGCAATCCTGGCACCTCGCCCCCGCCGTTGCCGTTCTCCTCCTCGGCGACCTCGCGGTAGACGGCGAGGAAGCCGGGGCTCCTGAGCACCTTGCCGGTGGCGCGCAGCAGGTGGGGGCCGTTGGCGACGTCGACCTGAGTGACGTCGAAGACGGCCGGGAGCATCTGGCTGGCGACGAAGCGGTCCCAGATCAGCCGGTAGAGCTTCAGCTCGTCGGCCTTCAGGTGGGCGGCGACCGCCTCCGGCGGCAGGTCGAAGTAGGTCGGTCGGATCGCCTCGTGGGCGTCCTGCGCCCCCTTCTTCGAGCTGTAGAAGTTCGGCTTCTCGGGCAGGCTCCCGGCCCCGTAGGTGGCCGCGATCAGGTCGCGCACCGCGCCGATCGCCTCCGCCGCGATGCGCGTCGAGTCGGTGCGCATGTAGGTGATGAGGCCGATCTGGCCGCGGCCGCCGATCTCGCGCCCCTCGTAGAGCCCCTGGGCCAGCGCCATGGTGCGCTTGACCGGGAAACCGAAGCGGCGGGCCGCCTCCTGCTGCAGGCGGCTGGTGATGAACGGCGGCGAGGGGCGCTGCTTCGACTCCTTGCGCTCGATGGCGGCGACTGTGAACTTCCCCTTCTCGAGCTCTCCCGCGATGGCGGCGGCGCGCGTGCCGTCGCCGACCTGGGCCTTGCGGCCGCGGATCGAATGCAGCCGGGCGAGGAAGGTGGGGGGCACCTCGGCGGCGAGCTCGGCGCCGAGCAGCCAGTACTCCTCGGCCACGAAGGCGTCGATCTCGGCCTGGCGATCGCAGACCATCTTGAGGGCCACGCTCTGGACCCGGCCCGCCGAGAGGCCGCGCTTGATCTTCTCCCAGAGCAGCGGCGAGAGCTTGAAGCCCATGAGGCGGTCGAGCACGCGGCGCGCCTGTTGGGCGTCCACCTTGCGCAGGTCGACCTCGCCGGGGCTCTCGAGCGCCTTGAGCACCGCGCGCTTGGTGATCTCGTTGAAGGTGACGCGCCGCACGTCCTCGGCGCCCTTGCCCAGCACCTCGGCGATGTGCCAGGCGATCGCCTCCCCCTCGCGGTCCGGGTCGGGGGCGAGGAAGACCGTCTCGGCCTTCTTCGCCGCCTCCTTGAGCCGCTTGACGACCTCCTTCTTCTCCGGGAGGACCGCGTACTTCGGCTCGAAGTCGGCGCCCAGGCCCATGTCCTTCTTCGGCAGGTCGCGGATGTGGCCCACCGACGCCTCGACGGCCCACTCGCGACCGAGGAACTTGCGCAGCGTGCGCGTCTTGGCGGGGCTCTCGACGATGATCAGGTTCTTGGCCACGGGTGCGCCTTTTCGGTGTGGAGGGAGGGCCGGTACGGGGCTCGCCGCGCGAGCCAAGCCGCCGGGCGGCGGAGGGTAGCACCGGGGCGGACGGGGCCGCAAGTCGCGCCTCCGCGCCGCCGATCATCTCACCACCGCGAAGAGCGGGCCCGGGAGACGCCGGAGACGGCCGGCGAGCTCGAGCTCGAGCAGGCGGCCGAGGAGGCGTTCGACGGGGGTGTCGAGGGCCGCCGCGATGGCCTCGGGAGCGAGCGGGCCGCCGGCGGCGAGGAGGTCGAGGAGCGGATCGGCGGGTGCGGACGGAGCCGGTCCGGTGTCCCGCGGCAGCGGGGCGACCCCGGCGCCGGGCGACTCGAGGCCGAGCGCCTCGAGCACGTCGGCGGGGTGGCGGACGAGGGCGGCGCCGTCGCGCAGCAGCTCGTGCGCGCCCAGGGAGTTCTCGTCGAGGATCCGGCCGGGGACGGCGAGCACGTCGCGCCCGAGCTCGAGGGCGAGGCGGGCGGTGACGAGCGACCCCGAGCGCGGCGCTGCGGAGACCACCACGACCCCGCGGGAGAGGGCGGCGATGATCCGGTTGCGGACCGGGAAGCGCCACGCCTCCGGCGGCGCCTCCGGCGGGAACTCCGAGACCAGCGCCCCCCCGGCGGCCACCC
>JAHDVN010000243.1 GCA_023384635.1 Thermoanaerobaculia bacterium | reverse complement strand
GCCCCCGAGCGCCCCCGCCGCGGCCCCGGGCTTCGCCCCGCCGCCCCCGCCGGCGCCGGCGCCCACGGTCGAGCCGGAGCTCGTGCTCCCGCCCGGCCTCGAGCATGCGCTGGTGCGCACGATGATCGCGGCCTCCCTTGCCGACGGCCGGATGTCGCCCGAGGAGCGCGCCGCGATCCGCGAGCAGATCGGTGCCAGCGCCTTCGCTCCGGAGCAGGTCGCGGTGCTGCAGCAGGACATGGTGCTCCTGGCCGCGGTCGCCGCGCTCGCGGCGCTCGCCGCCGACGCCCCGGGGCGCGAGCTCCTCTTCCGCTTCGCCGCCCTCGCCCTCGTCGCCGACCGCCAGTGCACGCCCCCCGAGCGCGCCTGGCTCGACCGCCTCGCCGCCGCCCTCGGCCTCGACCCGGAGGCCGAGGCCGCGATCGAGCGGGAGATCGCGGCCGCGGTGGGGACGCCCGGCCCGGCCTGAGAGCGCCGCGTACAATCCCGCGGGATGCGGGCCGCGCGGCGCGCGTCGCCTCGCGGCCGGCGGGCGGGGCCGAGCCGGGGGATACGGGGTGAGCCCGCGAGGAGGAGAGCGTGCGCGTCTTCGGGATCGTCCTCGTCGTCGTTGCTTTGGCCGCCGGTGCCTGCGCGCGGGCGCCCGGGAGGGCGCCGGTCGCCGTCGCCGAGACGCGCCCGCCGCTGCTCGCGGCGCTGGACGGCGCCTGGCGCATGACCGGGGAGGTGCAGGGGGAGGCCGTGGAGTACCGGCTCGCCGTGCGGCCCGTCCTCGGGAGGGCGTTCACCGAGCTGCACATGATCGACGTCCAGGAGCCGCCGCGCTACGAGGCGCGGCTCTTCCTCGGCTACGACGAGGCGTCGCGGGAGCTGATCGCCCACTGGCTCGACTCGTTCGGGGCGCGGGCCTCGATCCCGCACGGGACCGGGCGAATCTCGGAGCGGACGATCGAGTTCACGATCCCGTACCCCGACGGCGCCTTCCGGGACACGCTCACCCTCGACCCCGAGGCCGACCGGTGGCGCTTCACGATCGACGCGGCGGACGGCGCCGGCGGGTGGAAGCGCTTCGCGACCTACGAGGTCGAGCGCGCCGGACGGAGCGCGCCGTGACGAGCGGGCTCGAGCTCGTCCGCGGCGACATCACGCGGCTCGCGGTCGACGCCGTCGTCAACGCCGCCAACGAGCGGATGCTCGGCGGCGGCGGGGTAGACGGGGCGATCCACCGCGCCGCGGGGCCCGAGCTGCTCGCCGCCTGCCGGGCGGTCCCCGAAGTGGGCCCCGGGGTGCGCTGCCCGACCGGCGAGGCGCGGATCACGCCCGGCTTCCGGTTGCCCGCGAAGTGGGTGATCCATACCGTCGGCCCGGTCTGGCGCGGCGGCGGCGCGGGCGAGGACGAGCGCCTCGCCGCCTGCTACCGCGCGAGCCTCGCCCTCGCCGAGCGCCACGCCCTCGCGTCGATCGCCTTCCCCGCGATCAGCTGCGGCGTCTACGGCTTCCCCGTCGAGCGCGCCGCGGCGATCGCCGTCCGCGAGAGCCGGACCCACCTCGCTCACCGGGAGGTGGGGGGCTCCGTGGTCGGGATCCTCCTCGTCGCCTTCGACGCGGCGACCCACGAGGCCCTCGCGGCGGCGCTGCGAGACGGGACCTGACGGCGGCGCGCAAGTCGCCTGGCACCTCTCGGGCTACCTTCTGGACCTTCCGGCGCTTGGCGCCGCGGAGGACTCGCGCTCGGCCCGCTGACCCGTCGTCGAAGGCTGCCCCGCGAAATACTCAGAACGCTGAGTAGTTTTGCTCACTCTCCACGACGCGGCCGGGGCTCTCGGCATTCGTGCAGCGCTTCCCCCGGGCGCGGCCGCTGCTGGTGGGAGCCGACGGCGTGCCGGTCGAGGAGTTCCTGGAGCGGCCGGTGGAGGAGTGGCTGGGTTGACGCCGGTGCCTCAGCGCGGCCCCGTCGGGGCCGGCGGGCTCGCGAGCTTCGCCCGCCACTCCGCGGCCCGGGCGCCGCGGCCCGCGCCCGGCTCGGCCTTCTCCCACGCGGCGTAGAGGGCAGCCAGGCCCCGCACGCACTCGAGCGTGTTCTCGTGCGTCTCGCCGTGGGCCGCGACGAGGAGCGGATGGGCTTCGAGGAGGTTCGCCTCGGCCAGCGCGAACCGCTCCCGGTCGGGGCCCAGCCCGGCGCGGGCGCGGCCGAGGGTGGTGAGCAGACCCCCCAGCCGCCGCGCGTTGGCGCCGGTGAACGCTTGGCGGGCCGCGGGCTCGGCGGCGGCGAGCAGGTCGATCGCCTCCCGGTGCTTGCCCTGCAGCTCGAGCGCGCGGCCGAGATTGGCCGTGAAGACCAGCGTCGCCCGACTCTCCTCGCCCTGCACCCGCCGGCTCGTCTCCAGCGCCTCGCGGAAGTGCGTCGCGGCCTCGGCGAACCGGCCCTGGGCCTCGCGCAGGACGCCCATGTTGTTGAGGCAGAGGAGCGTGTCCGGATGCTCCTCGCCCAGCGCCCGCCGGGTCGTCGCGAGCGCCTCGACAGTGTACGGCTCGGCCTCGGCGAACCGGCCCTGGAGCCGGAGCAGCACGCCCACGTTGCTGAGGAAGGCGAGCGTGTTGGGGTGCTCCTCGCCCAGGACCCGCCGGCTCTTCTCGAGCGCCTCGCGGTAGAACGGCTCGGCCTCGGCGAGCCGGCCCTGGGAGTCGAGGAAGAAGCCCATGTTGTTGAGGGCGGCGAGCGTCGCGGGGTGGTCCTCCCCCTGCACGCGGCGCCGCTTCTCGAGCGCCTCGCGGTAGAACGGCTCGGCCTCGGCGAGCTTGCCCTGCTCGAAGAGCTGGACGGCCATGTTGCCGATGGCGTTGAGCGTTCGGGGGTGCTCCTCGCCCAGCGCGCGGCGGTACTTCTCCAGCGCCTCGCGCTGGAACGGCTCGGCTTCGGCCGACTTGCCCTGGCCGCGGAGCAGGACGCTGAGGTTGTTGAGGGAGAGGAGCGTCTCCGGGTGCTCCTCGCCCAGCGCGCGGCGGCGCTTCTCGAGCGCCTCGCGAGCAAGCGGCTCGGCCTCGGCGAGCTTGCCCTGGAGCCGGAGCTGGACGGCGAGGTTGCCCATGGAGATGAGCGTGCTCGGGTGCTCGTCGCCCAGCACGCGGCGGTGCTTTTCCAGCGCCTCGCGGGTATACCGCTCGGCCTCGTCGAGCTGGCCCTGGGCCTGGAGCAGGACCCCCATGTTGCCGAGCGAGAGGAGCGTGTCCGGGTGCTCCTCGCCCAGCGCGCGGCGGCGCTTCGCGAGCGCCTCGCGGGTGAACGGTTCGGCCTCGGCGAGCTGGCCCCGGTCCTGGAGCAGCAGGCCCAGGCTGTCGATCGAGGTGAGGGTGTCCGGGTGGTCCTCGCCCAGGACCCGGCGGCGGGTCGCCAGCGCGCTCTCCTGGAGCGGAAGGGCCGCGTCGAGGAGCCCCAACTTGCGGTAGCGGTCGGCCAGCGCTTGGCGCAGCTGCGCAGCGACCGCCGGCTGGTCTTCGAACTGCGCCTCGATCGCCGCCACCGCGGGCCGGAGGATCGCCACGTCTATCAGGGCCGTGGCGGCATCGGTGGCGTTCACCCGCGCCCAACTCTGGCGGAACGAGTCGACCTGCGCGATCCGTTCCCCCTCCGGCACCTTCGCCTTCTCCAGCGCCGCGGCGAGGCGGCGCGTCACGTCCTCCGTCAACCGCACGCCGGCCGTCGTCGGGTCCACCTGCGCCAGCATCGCCTCCTGGAAGGCGCTGACCTGCCGCAGCTCGTCGGCGCGCTCGGAGGCCACCTTCGCCTGCCACGCCGTCCCCGCCAGGCCGAGCACCAGCGCCACCGCCACCGCGCTCGCGGCGGCGACCGGAAGCCGATGGCGGCGCACGAACTTCCGCACCCGGTAGGCGGTGCTCGGCGGCGCGGCGAGCACGACTTCCCCCGCGAGGTGCCGGCGCACGTCCTGGGCGAGGCCGCTGGCCGTCTCGTAGCGGCGGGCGCGCTCCTTCTCGAGCGCCTTCATCACGATCCAGTCGAGATCGCCGCGCAGCGCCGAGGAGAGGCGGGCCGGCTCGGTGGCGCGGCTCGCGGCCACCGTCGAGAGGGTCTCCGCCGCCCTGCCCAGGCGGGTGCTCGGCTTGGGCGGATCGACCTCGCGGATGATGCGCGCCATCTCGCCGTAGGCGGCGGCGCGCAGGCTCTTCGCATCGAACGGCAGGGCGCCGGTCAGCAGTTCGTAGAGCAGCACGCCGAGGGCGTAGACGTCGGTGCGGGTGTCGATGTCGAGCGAGCCCCCGGCCTGCTCCGGGCTCATGTACTCCGGGGTGCCGATCATCTGGAAGTGCTCGGTCAGGAGCGTGCGCTCGGCCAGCTGCCCGGCGGTCGCCTTGGCGATGCCGAAGTCGATGACCTTGGCGAGCGGCTGGCCGTCGACCTCGGAGACGAGGACGTTGGAGGGCTTCAGGTCGCGGTGGATGACCCCCTTGGAGTGCGCGTGCTGCACCGCCGCGCAGAGCTGCGCGAAGAGCTCGAGCCGCGCGCGGATCGGCAGGCGGCGGCGGTCGCAGAAGGCGGTGATCGGCTCGCCCTGAACCCACTCCATGACGAAGAAGGGGCGGCCGGTCGAGGTGGTACCGGCGTCGAAGACCTTGGCGATGCCGGGATGATCCATGAGCGCCAGCGCCTGGCGCTCCTGCTCGAAGCGCGCCAGCACCTGGCGCGAGTCCATTCCCGGCTTCAGGAGCTTGAGCGCCACGCGGCGCTCGACTGGCTCGCTCTGCTCGGCGAGGTAGACCGACCCGAAGCCGCCCTCGCCCAGCAGCTCGAGGAGCCGGTAGGGGCCGAGCCGCTCGCCCTCGCCCGCCGCGGAGCGGGAGCGCGAGGCGTCGCCCTCGGCCAGCCCGGCCTCCGAATGCCCCCACGTCTCCGCGCTGCCGAAGGTGCCGCCCGCGCCGCCCTCTTCCGATTCGTCCGCCATCGCATCCCCCCGGAGGCGCCGAGCCCCGACCGCCGCCGCGGCGGGTGCCGCCACGGCGGGCGCGACAGTACCTGAGAATCGCCTGGCACCTTTGTCCCCTTTGTCCCGGAGCAGCGCCGGGCGAGGTAGCCTCGGGAGCGGATGCGCGGTCGCTGCTCGCCCCTCGCCGGCCTCGCCCTCGCCCTGCTCGCGGCGGGGGCGCTGCGGGCTGCCGAGCCCGCGGTGGAGGCCCGCTGCCGGCGCGTCCTCGACGGCGACTCGGTGGTTCTCCGGCTCGACGGGCGCGAGGTGGAGGCGCGCCTCGACGGGATCGACGCCCCCGAGCGCGGCCAGCCGTTCGGCGACCGGGCGCGCCGGGAGCTCACCAGCCTGGTCGCCGGCCGGATGGTGGACGTCACACACCGCGGCACCGACCGCCACGGTCGGCTCCTGGTGCGGCTTCGGATCGCCGGCCTCGACGTGAACGCCGCG
>JAHDVN010000242.1:4268-5469 GCA_023384635.1 Thermoanaerobaculia bacterium | reverse complement strand
CCACGGCCATCTCCGCGCTCGACCCGGAGGTGGGAGTCGCCCCCGGCCCGGGAGCGGTGGCGGCGATGCGCCTCGCCTCCGGCCCGGGTCTGCGCACCGCCGCCACGACGAGCGAGGGCGCGCCCTCGCCCCTCTCGGCCGGCGGCGCCCTCGCCCACCTCTCCGCCTGGGGTCGCGACCGCAGCGAGGCGATCGCCCGCCTGCACGGCGCGGTGCGCCGCTCGGTGGTGCTGCTCGCGGGCGGCGCCACCGACCAGGGTTTCCTCGCGCGCCTGCTCGGGGGCCTCGAGATCGAGCGCCAGCCCGGCGGCGCGGCCGCCGCGCTGGCCGCCGCCGGGGAGCTGATCTCGCGCCACGGGGAGCAGGCGGCGCTCGTCTACGCCGCGGTCGCCGCCCACGCCGACGAGCTCGCCGCGGCGCGACAGCGCTTTCTCGCCTCGGCCGCGCGCGGCCGTCCGGAGGTCCCCGAGGAGCTCTCGCGCGGCGTCGAGCTGCGCCTCCACGGCCGCTCCTACCTCTTCCACGTCGAACGGCTCGGGCGCGACGAGTGGCGCCTCGCCATCGACGGCCGGCGCCTTTCCGCCCGCGTCGTCCACCACCCCGGCGGCGGCGCGCGCCTCGAGGCGGGGACGCGCGCCTTCGACGTGCACGCCTGGAGTGGCCCGGAGGCGATCACCGTCCTCGTCGACGGCGTGCCCCACCGCGTGCTGCGCCGCGAGGGGCAGCTGGTGCGCTCCCCCGCCACCGCGCTCGTGGTCAGCCTCCCGGCACGGCCGGGGGCCGAGGTGCGACCCGGCGAACCGCTCGTGGTGCTCGAGGCGATGAAGCTCGAGACCACGGTCGCGGCCGAGGTGGCCGGACGGGTGCGCGAGCTGCTGGTCCACCCCCACGAGCCGGTCGCGGTCGGCGCCCCGCTCCTGGTCCTCGAGCCCCTCGCCCACCGCGCGGAGGAGGAGCCGGCAGCCGGAGCGGCCGTCGCCCTGGAGGCGCTCGCCGGGCCGGAGGCCCCGCGCCGGACGGCCGATCTGGAGGAGACCTGCCGCTTCCTGCTCGGCTACGACGCCGATCCGGAGGCGCTCGCCCGCCTGCTCGCCGCCGGCGCGGAGCGCGCCGGAGCCGACGGCCAGGTCGAGCGCGGGCTCACGATCTTCGCCGACCTCACCGCCCTCTTCCGGCGCCGCGAGGACGACGAGGAGAGCGA
>JAHDVN010000242.1:0-4258 GCA_023384635.1 Thermoanaerobaculia bacterium | reverse complement strand
AGGCCTCGCCGCGCAGCGTCGAGGAGTCGCTCTTCACCTACCTGCGCGACCTCGGCCGGCGGGGCGCCGGCCTGCCCGAGCCGTTCCTCGCGCGGCTGCGCCGCGCCCTCGCCCACTACGGCGTCGCCACGCTGGATCCCACGCCGGAGCTCGAGGAGGCGCTCTTCCGCATCGCCCGGGCGCAGCAGCGGCTGCGCCGCCACGTGCCGCCGGTGCTGGCGCTGCTCGAGCGGGTGGCGCGCGGCGAAGGGAGCGGCGACGGGCTCCGCGACCTGCTCGACCGCCTGGTGCGGGTGATGCGCGGGCGCGAGCCGAACGTCTACGACCTGGCACGCGAGGTGCGCTTCCGCCGCTTCGACCGGCCGCTCATCGAGGCCACGCGCCGGCAGACGCTCGCAGCCGCCGAGCGCGAGCTCGCGGCGCTCGCCGCCGAGACCGCCGAGAACCGGCGCGCGGCCCGCATCGCGGTGCTCGCCGACGTGCCGCAGCCGCTCCACGACTGGCTCGCCGAGAAGGCGCTCGCGGCGGCGCCGGGCCTGCGCCGCGACCTGCTCGAGGTGATCGTGCGGCGCTACTACCGCGACCGGAGGATCGCCGCTCTCCAGTTCCGCGAGGCCGGCGGCGAGCCGTGGGCGCATGCCGAGTACGAGCACGCCGGCAACCGGGTCCATCTCTTCGCGGCGTTCACCCCCCGGGCGGAGCTCGGCGCGGCCCTGCGGACGCTCGCCGCCCTCGCCGGGCAGGTCGCCGGGCCCGGCGCCGAGGTGATCTCGGATCTCTACGTCCACGGCGCTCCGCCCGCGCGCGACGAGGAGGCGGCGCCCGGGCTCGCGGCCGAGATCGCCGCCGCGGCCTTCCCGGCCGCGCTGCGACGCATCGGCGTCTCACTCTACGGCGGCGAGGGGACGCGGCACTTCACCTTCCGCCGCGACGCCGAGGGGCGGATCCTCGAGGCGGAGCTCGAGCGCGGGCTCCACCCGATGCTCGGCCAGCGCCTCCAGCTCTGGCGGCTCTCGAACTTCGCCCTCGAGCGGCTCGAGGCGCCGCGCGGCATCTACCTGCTGCGCGGCCGGGCCCGCGCCAACCCGAAGGACGAGCGCCTCTTCGCGCTCGCCGAGGTGCGGGACCTGACGCCGATCCGCGACGTCACCGGGCGCATCGTCGAGCTCCCGGCGCTGGAGCACACCGCGCTCGAGGCGCTGGCCGCGATCCGCCACCACCTCGCGCCACTGCCGGTGGCCGAGCGGCCGCAGTGGAACCGCCTGATGCTCTTCCTCTGGCCGCCGGTCTACATCCCGCGCGAGGAGATCGACGCCGTCGCCTCCCGCATGATGCCGCAGGCCGAGGGGCTGGGGCTGGAGAAGGTCGTGCTCCGCGCCCGCGTGGTCCGCCCCGACACCTCCACACCCGAGGACCTGGTGATGGAGATCTCGAACCCGGGCGGACACGGGCCGCGCCTGCGCTTCCGCAAGCCGCGGGTCGAGCCGCTGGCGCCGATGGCGCGCTACGAGCAGAAGGTGGTCGAGCTGCGCCGCCGGGGCCTCGTCTACCCCTACGAGCTGGTCCGGACGCTCGCCCCCTCCGAGGAGGAGGCGCCGAGCGGCTGGCCGCACGGGGATTTCGTGGAGCACGACCTCGACGAGGCGGGCCGCCTCGCACCGGTGGCGCGCCCGCCGGGGGAGAACGTCGCCAACGTCGTCGCCGGCGTGGTGCGCAACTTCACGCCGCGCTACCCGGAGGGGATCCGGCGCGTCATCCTGCTCGGCGACGGCAGCCGCGGCATGGGCGCGCTCGCCGAGCCGGAGTGCCGCCGGATCGTCGCCGCCCTCGACCTCGCCGAGGAGCTGGGCGTGCCGCTCGAGTGGTTCGCGCTCTCGGCCGGCGCCAAGATCGCGATGGACAGCGGCACCGAGAACATGGACTGGATCTCGCGCGTGCTGCGGCGGATCGTCACCTTCACCCAGGGCGGCGGCGAGATCCACGTCGTGGTCTGCGGCATCAACGTCGGCGCCCAGCCGTACTGGAACGCCGAGGCGACGATGCTCATGCACACCCGCGGCATCCTCGTCATGACGCCGGACGGAGCGATGGTGCTCACCGGCAAGCAGGCGCTCGACTACTCGGGCGGGGTCTCCGCGGACGACAACGTGGGCATCGGCGGCTACGACCGGATCATGGGCCCCAACGGCCAGGCGCAGTATCACGCCGCCGACCTCGAGGAGGCCTGCCGGCTGCTGCTGCGCTACTACGACCACAGCTACCGCGCCGCCGGCGAGCGCTTCCCCCGCCCCGCCCCCACCGCCGATCCGCGCGAGCGCGACGTCTGCGCCTCGCCCCACGGCGGCGAGTTCGCGACCATCGGCGAGGTGCTCGACGCGGCCCACAACCCGGGGCGCAAGCGTCCGTTCGAGATCCGGCGGCTCATGGCGGCGGCGGTCGACCAGGACCACCCGCCGCTCGAGCGCTGGCAGGGGATGCGCGACGCGGAGACGGGCGTGGTCTGGGACGCCCACCTCGGCGGCTACCCGGTCTCGGTCCTCGGATTCGAGTCCCGCCCGGTGCCGCGCGTCGGCTGGGTGCCGCGCTACGGCCCGGAGCAGTGGACGGCGGGCACCCTCTTCCCGCTCTCCTCGAAGAAGATCGCGCGCGCCATCAACTCCGCCAGCGGCTCGCGCCCGCTGGTAGTGCTCGCCAACCTCTCGGGCTTCGACGGCTCGCCGGAGTCGATGCGCAACTGGCAGCTCGAGTTCGGGGCCGAGATCGGCCGCGCGGTGGTGAACTTCCGCGGGCCGATCGTCTTCTGCGTCGTCTCGCGCTACCACGGCGGCGCGTTCGTGGTCTTCTCCAAGGCGCTGCACGACAACATGCAGGTGGCGGCGCTCGAGGGGACCTACGCCTCGGTGATCGGCGGCGCCCCGGCGGCGGCGGTGGTCTTCGCCCGCGAAGTGGACAAGCGCACCCGCCGCGACCCGCGGATCGCCGAGCTCGAGCGCGAGCTCGCCGACCCCGCGCGCGGCGACCAGGGGCGCCTGCGCGCCCGTCTCGCCGATCTCTGGGAGGAGGTCCACGCCGAGAAGCTCGCCGAGCTCGCGGTCGAGTACGACCGCGTCCACAGCGTCGAGCGCGCCCGCGACGTCGGCTCCGTCGACGAGATCCTCCCCGCCGCGCGCCTGCGCCCCTGGCTCATCGCAGCCCTCGAGCGCGGGATGGCGAAGGAGGAGGCGAGGGGGAGGGGCTAGCCCTCAGCCGCCGGGTGGCCTGCTCGGCGCGAGGCGCAGCACGCCCCCCGCCGGCAGGTAGCCCTCGGTGCACGCCCCCGCCGCCGGCAGCGCGGCGCCGGTGAAGACGAGGAAGAGCGCGTCGGGCGGCAGCTCGCAGTAAGCGTACGGCCCTGCCGGCATCTGTGCCACGGAGAGCCACTCCGGATCCTCCGCGCTCGCCCGGTTGGCGCGCGCCCAGAGCGCCAGCAGCGACGGATCGAGCGGCTCCGTGCCGAAGAGCACCAGTCCCGACGCCGCGCCGCCCTCGCCGGGGGGCCGTGGGATCTCCAGCCGGCCGCCGTCCCGCACGAGGGCGACCCGCACCGGCTCGGCCCCTTCCCCGGCCGCCACCGTACCGACCGCCAGGGCGTATCCGGACGCCATCGCGATCAGCTGGGCCCGCGCGGCGTCGGCCGGGACCGCCATCTCGAACTCACCCTGCGGGCCGCTCGCGACGAGCTCGCCCTTCATCGACGCCATCGCATCCCAGCCCGTCACCGGAACTCCGAAGATCGTCGCGCCGGCCACCGGCCCCTCGGGGCCGACGACGCGGCCACGCAGGCGACCGCTCCCGGCGAGACGCAGCTCCAGCGGCGGGGCGCGGAGGCCTTCGGCGAGGAGGACCTCGACCCGCTGCGAGCGGCGATCGCCTTGGCTCGCCTCCGCCGCGTAGTTCCCCGGAGGCTGCCCCTCGATCTCGAACCTCCCACCGGCATCGGACGCGACGAAGGTCACGCCGGGCGGCGTGCCGAGCGAAACCAGCAGGACCTCCGCCTCCGGCGCGGGATTCCCCGCGGGATCGAGCACGATCCCTTCGAGCTGCGTCGAGGGGAGGTCGATCTCGACCTCGCTCGCCCCGCCCGGCGGGGCCGGCTCGATCTCCAACCCGTCCACGGTGGCGCGCACCGGCCGGGAGATCCCCTCGATGTCGACCCGCCAGGCTCCGGGCCTCGGAAGGACCACCTCGAACCGCCCATCCGGGTCCGACTCGACCGGCA
>JAHDVN010000241.1 GCA_023384635.1 Thermoanaerobaculia bacterium | reverse complement strand
CCTGCGCGCCCTCGCGGCGCCCGCTCCCGCCGCCGCGAGCCTCGCCCGGCTCCCCGTCCGCTGGTCGCTGCGTTCGGGCCGGGCGATGGGGGAGGTGCTGCGCGCCTGCGGCTTCGACCTCGACTTCGCTCCGGTGGCCGACCTCGACCGCGGCGAGCGGGGCAACGCCCTCGACGGCCGCTGCCTGGGCGCCTCGCCGCGCGGCGCGGCGGCGCGCGCGGGGGCCTTTCTCGCCGGCCTCGCCTCCCGGGGGGTGGCGGGGTGTCCGAAGCACTTCCCCGGCCTCGGCGGGGCGCGGGCCGACACCCACGCCGCGGGGGCGCCGATCGCGTTGTCCCGGGGCGAGCTCGCCCGCGACCTCGCCCCGTTCCGGCGCCTCGCGCCGCGGGCAGCCGCGATGATGGCCGGACACGCCGCCTATCCAGCCTGGGATCCGTCCGGGCTGCCCGCGACCCTCTCGCGGCGGATCGCCACCGGGCTACTGCGCGGGAACCTGGGCTACCGCGGGCTCCTCTTCAGCGACGACCTGGAGATGGGGGCCCTGGCGGACCGGGGGGGCTTGGCCGAGCGGGCCGAGGCGGCGCTCGCCGCGGGCTGCGACGGCCTGCTGGTCTGCAGCGAGCTCGGGGAGGCCGGTGCCGTCTCGCAGCGGCTGGGCCGGCCGCTCCTCGCGCGCCACCGCGAACGGGCCGAGCGCCGCTGGCGGCGGCTCCGGACCGCGGTCGAGCAACTCCGGCGAGCTGCCCCTCCCGCCGGTCCATGCCAGGCGGCGGCGCGGCGGCTCGGCGACCTCGCGGCCGCCGTCGCCGACGCTCAGAACGGGATGTCGTCGTCCTCGGGCCCGCTGTCGCCCGGTCCGTGCTCGTCGTAACCCCCGGCCGCGGGGTCGGAGGTGGCGCCGCCGCGGCCCTCGCCGGGTCGGCCACCCAGCATCTGGAAGTTCTCGCAGATGATCTCGGTGCGGTAGCGCTTCTCCTTCGTGTTCCGGTCCTCCCAGGAACGGGTCTGGATCCGGCCCTCGACGAAGACCATCTTCCCCTTGACCAGATACCGGGCCGCGATCTCCGCCTGCTTGCCGTAGCAGACGACGTTGTGCCACTCGGTCTCCTCGCGCTGCTCGCCGCTCTGCATCTTGAAGCGGCGGCTGGTGGCGAGGCTGAACGAGGTGACCGCCTGGCCCGACGGCAGCGATCGCTGCTCCGGGTCGCGGCCCAGGTTGCCGACGAGGATGACTTTGTTGACCATGGTTCGCGCTGCCTCCGTGGGGTTGGTGAAGCTATCATAGGGCCTGTTTCGACTCGGTCCTGCCAGGGAAGACGGATTCCATGCGCCTGGTCTTGCAGCGCGTCGCCTCGGCCGCGGTGACGGTGGACGGCGAGACGGTGGGGAGGATCGGCCGCGGGATCCTCGCGCTGGTCGGCTGCCAGCGGGGGGACGGACCGGCCGAGGCGGAGCGCGCCGCCGAGCGGCTCGCGGCTCTCCGCATCTTCGAGGATGCCGACGGCCGGATGAACCTCGACGCTGCGGCGGTCGGGGGAGCGTTCCTCGTGGTCTCCCAGTTCACCCTCGCCGCCTCCCTCGAGCGCGGACGCCGCCCGGCGGTCGACCGCGCCGCGCCGCCCGAGGTCGCGGCGCCGCTCGTCGAGGCCCTCGCCGAGGCGCTGCGCACGCGGGGACACGCGGTCGCCACCGGTCGCTTCGGCGCGCACATGCGGGTCGAGCTGGTCAACGACGGGCCGGTCACGTTCGTCCTCGACCTGCCCGCGGCAGCCGGCTAGAAGGCGATCGGCACCACTTCGATCGGCACCGGCAGGAAGCTCACGACGAAGATGAGCAGCGCGACGAGCGCGAGCCGCCGCCGCTGCGGGCCGAGCGGGGTCGCCTCGTCGAGCACCGGGGGGTGGCGCAGGCCCATCACCAGCGTCACGGCACACCAGAAGAACCAACCGTTCCAGTAGAAGCCCGCCCCCGCGAGCACGAGCCAGAGGACCGCCGCGACCTGTCGCTGCCGCCGCCCGGCGACGGCGTAGAGGAGGTGGCCGCCGTCGAGCTGCCCGAGCGGGATCAGGTTCAGCATGGTGGCGAAGAGACCGATCCAACCGGCCAGCGCGAACGGGTGGAGGTCGAGGATCCACCCGGCCGGGAGCGGGCCGTGGAAGACCCGGGTCAGGAGGGCCTGGAGCAGGCTCTGCCCCGGCAGGAAGAGGAGCGCCGAGCTGCCCTCGAAGTCCGGGAGGCGCTCGATCGGCACGGGCGTCGAGCGGGCGATCCCCCAGGCGAGGAACGGCAACAGGGCCACGAAGCCGGCGATCGGGCCGGCCACGCCGACGTCGAAGAGCTCGCGCTTGCTGCGCAGCGGCGCGCGGATGCGTATGAACGCCCCGAAGGTCCCGACCCCGATCGGCGCCGGCAGGAAGTAGGGGAGGGTGGCCGGCAGGCGGTAGTGGCGACAGGCCAGGTAGTGCCCGAGCTCGTGGCAGAGCAGAATGCACAGAGTCGGCAGCGAGAAGCGCAGCCCGATCGCGAGCAGGTCGGCGCGCCCCAGCACGGTGCGGATCGTCTCCGGGTGGAGCCAGAGCGGGAGCGCCACGACCACGTCGGTGCGGCTGCCGAGGTAGTACCCGGTGCCGAGCACCGTGGTGGTGAAGAGGGTGGCGAGGAACAGGAGCCCGGCCAGCAGCCAGCGGGGCCGCCGCGGGGCGCGGAGCGGCGCGGGCGCGGAGGGCGGGCCGGAGCGGACGGCCGGGGCCGCCGCGGGGGCCGGTGCTGCGGAGGTCTCGGCGTCGATCGTGCCGGTTCCGTCAGATGTTCTTCAGGTCCTTGCCCGGCTTGAAGCGCACCGTGCGGCCGGGGGTGATCGCCACCTCGATCCCCGTCTTCGGATTGCGCCCGACGCCCTTCTTGCGGTCGCGCACCTGGAAGACGCCGAACCCCCGGAGCTCGATGCGGCGCCCCTGGACGAGGGCCTCCTTCATCGACTCCATGATCGAGTCGACCGCGAGCGCGGACTTGGCCCGCGAGACGTCCGAGAGCTCCGCGACGCGATTCACGATGTCGACCTTGATCATGGCTTCACCTCGATGGCGCGATGCGCACGATAGGAGACTGGCTGTGGAAGGTCAACGCGGGAGCTCCGTTCGCGTCGCCGCCTTGCGGCGCCGGATGCAGAGCGCGAGCTGCTCGCCGGCCGCGGCCAGGAGCTCGCGGAGAGCCACCGGATCGAGCGTCCCGAGGCCCTCGGGCTCGCGATCCAGGTAGAGGAGGGCGGCGGTCTTCCCGCCCAGCGGCAGCGGCAGGAGGGCGCAGTCGCGCGGCAGCTTCCCGCCCCAGCTCGCGGCGAGGGCGTGGTGGGAGGGGAGACTCGGCAGGGGGCCCCGGAAGAGCGGGGCGCCGTCGCGCACGGTGGCGAGGATCGAGGAAGCCTCCGGCTCCAGGGCCAGCTCGGCGAGCGCCCCGAGCGAGAGATCCGAGCCGGCCCCCACCCAGCCGGAGATCCGCTGGCCACGGACGGCGAGGAGCACCACGCGGCGGAACTCCGGAGCGAGCCGCGCGACCAGCTCGCGTCCGATCGCGTCGCGGTCGGGAGGCGACACTGCCGGGGGAGTGGCGTCGGCGGCCGGAGCCGGAGCCGGGGTGGGGAGCGCGACCGGCACCGGAGGCGCAGCCGGCGCTGGTTCCGCAGGTGGGGCCGGAGCCGGGACCGGAGCCACGGGCGCGGCGGGGACGGCGACCGAGACCTCTTCGCGCACCGGCACCGGCGGCTCGACGGGGGCGGCCGGCGTGGGCAGCGAGGGCGCCAGCCCGGGCGAGGGCGACGACGCGGAGGGCAGGCTCCAGGCCGGCGCGGAGGCCGGCGCCTCGGAGTCTCCTGCCGCGCTCTCGCCCTCCTTCTGCCAGAGGAAGCGGGCCCGGTTCAAGCGGTCGACCAGCTGCGCCAGGCGGCGCGGACACTCCTCGGCGTAGTAGCGCTCCAGGGCTTCGAACAGTCTCGCCTCGTGGGCGACGTGGACCTTGAGCCGCTTGCCGGTGACGAACGCGAGCTCGTCCTGCAGGCCGAGGTCGCGCACGTCCAGCATGGCGAGTGAGAGCTGGCCGCCGAGGTGCAGGAAGGGAACCGCCCGGCAGCGCCGGGCCACTTTCGCCGGCAGCAGGGCGAGCACCTCCGGGGAGACGGCGCGCAGGTCCTCCACGTCGGCGAAGGGGACGTGCAGCTGCTCGGAGAGCGCGCGCAGGAGCAGCCGCTCGTCGAGGCCGTTGGTCTCGAGCAGACAGGTGCCCAGGCGCCCCCCGACGAGCCGCTGCTGGGCGAGCGCCCGCGAGAGCTGCTCGGGCGCAATCCATCCGCGATCGAGGAGGAGCTGGCCGAGGCGCTTCATTCCGGGGCAGCGGTAGCTGGGTAACTGTCAGGTGCGATTGAAGTTAGTAAAGGACTTGCGATCATAGTCGGGCCTCTCGCGGTTGTAAAGGACGGGCGCGCCCGGTATCTTCCGCGCCATGGCACGCTCGCGCCTCGCGCTCCGGCTCCTCCTGGTCCTGGCCGGCGCCGCCGGCGCGACCGGGGCCATGGCGGTGCCCCCTGCGGACCCCGCCGCACCGCCCGCCCCGGAGACGGGCCGCGCCGCGAGCGCCTTCGCTCTCTCCCGCGTGCTCGCCGAGGAGGGGCGGCTCGCCGAGGCCCGGGTGGCGCTCGAGGAGGCGATCTCCCTGGCGCCCGCGGAGCCGTTCCTCCGGGCCGAGGCGGCGCGCTTCCTGCTCCGCCTCGGCCAGCTGGGAGAGGCGAGCGAGCAGGCCGAGGCGGCGCGCCGCCTGGCACCGGAATCGGCCGACATCCTGCGGGTCGCGGGCCAGGTGAACATGAACCTCGTGGAGCGCGATGCGCTGGCGGCGGGGCGCGCCATCGACGCTTTCGAGGGCGTGCGCCGCAGCCGCCCCGGCGACCTCGAAGCCCTCGTCTCGCTGGGCCAGCTCTACCTCGGCAGCGGTCGCCCCGCGGAGGCGGCCGAGGCGCTGCGGGAGGCGGCGCGCCACCACCCGCGGCAGCCGATGGTGCTCGCCCTCCTCTCCGAATCGGCGCGCCAGGCCGGCGACACGGAAGGCGCCATCCACGCGCTCGGCGAGCTGCTGCTCCTCGACCCCGGCCGCGCGGCGTTGCGCCTCCAGCTCGCCGATCTCCTGCGCGAGCGGCGCCGCTTCCGCGAGGCGCTCGAGGTCCTCGAGGGGCTGGGGGAGGCCGACCGCCGCCAGCCCGAGGTGGGCATGCGTCTGGCGCTCGCCCGCTACCAGGCCGGCGACCTCGAGGTGGGGGCGGCGGAGCTCGAACGGCTGCTCGCCGCCGGGCCCGCCGTGCCGCGAGGCCACGACCTGCTCGTGCTCCTGCGGCTCGCCGACGGGCGGCCCGCCGAGGCGGTGGCACCGGCGCGGGCGGCGGCGGAGCGCTCCCCCGAGGACGCCGATCTCGCGCTCCAGGCGGCGCGCGTGCTGGCGCTCGCGGG
>JAHDVN010000240.1 GCA_023384635.1 Thermoanaerobaculia bacterium | reverse complement strand
TCGCGGACCTGAGCGCCTACGCCGGGCAGAGCGTGCAGCTGCGCTGGCGCATCGGCACCGACGGCTCGGTCAGCCGCCCGGGTTGGGACGTCGACGCCGTCGTCGTCCAGGCCTGCACCTTCGACAACATCTTCAGCGACGGCTTCGAAGGGGGCTCGACCCTCAACTGGAGCGCCACGCAGCAGTGAGCGCCGGGCGACTCGACGCCCGCAGAAACGAAGGGGAGGGCCGAGTGGCCCTCCCCTTTTCTGTGCGGGGAGCCTGCGTCCCCCGCGCCGCGCCCTCACCCCTCCTTGCGGATCAGGCGCCCGAGGGCGGCGCGGTCGGGGGCGAGGAGCTCGGCGATGTGGGCGGCGTGGACGTCGGCGACGATGATCTGGCCGACCTCGGTGTTGACGTCGGTGTAGATCCCCTGCGCCTTCATCTTCTCGGTCTGGTAGCGGTTGTCGTCGGTGGGGCTGACGTAGTGCACCGAGTCGACCCGGTAGCGGTGGATCAGGTAGAGGTGCAGCAGCGTCATCAGCCGCTTCTGCCGCAGCTCGGTGTCGAAGGTGTTCTGGTCGCGGATCGAGAGGATGTTGCGCCCGCGGCGGTCCTGGATCGAGGCGAAGACGACGTTGGCGAGCTTGCCGCCGTCGGGGGCGACGAGCGCGAGCTCGAGGAGCTCCGAGCCCGCGCGGTGCGGGAGCAGCTGGACGGAGATCGGAGTGGTGATCCCGTGGTGCTCGGCCCAGAGCACCAGCCACTCGGCGAGCAGCTTCTTCGGCACCTCGGTCTGGATCAGGTGCTGGTGCTGCGTCGAGCCCTTGCCCATCGCCATGGTGGTCGCGGTGCGCCCCGAGCAGGCGGCGAGCGCTGCGTCGGAGCGCGGGCCGCCGACCAGCGTCTGCGGCGTCTTGTAGGGGGACTCGACGAGGCGGATCTTGCGCGACAGGCGGGCGAGCGCCAGCATCCCGTCCTCCTGGAGCGCCCGGGCGAACTCCTCGGCCGCGACGCCGTCGATCTGGTGGCCACCGTAGGTGATGAAGTTGAAGACGAAGCCCATCTTGCCGAGCTCCTCGGGGAAGCGGCGCATCTCCTCCTCGCTCATCCCGGTCGAGTCCCAGTTGAAGGAGGGGGAGAGGTTGTAGGCCAGCATCTTGTCCGGGTAGACGGCGTGGATCGCCTCGGCAAACTCGCGCGCGTCGGCGAGGTCGGCGGTCTTCGTCTCCATCCAGAGCAGGTCGGCGTACGGGGCCACGGCGAGCGACTTGGCGATCGCGTACGGGATGCCGCCGCGGATCTGGTAGTAGCCCTCCGGGGTCTTGGCGTGCTCGCAGTCCCAGACCACGTTCACCCCGAGCGACCGGGCCTTCTCCTTGGCCGCCCAGAGCGAGGCGCCGCGGGCGAAGGCGAGCCACTCCTCGGCCCCCATCTCGAGCGGCTCCCCCTCGCTGGCGCGGAAGGCGAGCACCTCGGCCACCGCCTCGCCGTAGGTCTCGAGGCCGGCCTCGGCCTCCCAGGCGTCGAGGAAGCGGGAGGCGACGCGGTCGAAGGCGGCGTCGGCGGCGATCGCGTCCCCGGGAGGCAGCGCGGCCACCGCTTCGGCGGCCTGCTTCGCCAGGCCGGTCCTCTCGAGCCAGGTGTCGGCGAAGCGCCACTCCGAATCCGAGAGGACGTAGAGCAGGTGGCCGTTGACCGCCGTGACGCCCAGCGTGTGGAAGCGGCGCATGAGGGCGAGATAGGCACTCTTGTAGGAGGGGAGGGCGACGTTCGTGGCGCCGAGCAGGAACGGCTGGTCGCGCTCGTCGCCGCGGCCGTCGAGCAGGTTCGCCGCCTCGGCGTCGGTGCGCGCCACGATGATCCCCGGCACCCGCATGACGTCGAGCTGGAAGCGCGCGGTGTTGAGGCGCTTGATCTGCTCGTCGCACGGCACCAGCACCTTGCCCCCCTGGTGGCCGCACTTCTTGGTCCCCGGGCGCTGGTCCTCGATGTGGTAGCCGGTCACCCCGACCTCGACGAAGCGGCGGACGAGGTTCCGCACGTGGGCGTCGCCGCCGTGGCCGGTGTCGGCGTCGGCGATGAGGAACGGCCGATAGTCGTAGGCGGGCGTCGCCTCCCGCTGCTTCGCGCTCATCCGCGAGCGCAGGTACTGCTGGTTGCGGTCGGCGGTCAAGAGCGCGCGCACGATCACCGCCGCCTCGTCCGGCACCTGGGAGAGCGGGTAGCTCGCGAGGTCGGGCCCGGGGTCCTCGGCGGTCGAGCCCTTGGCCGAGGTCGCCCAGCCGCCGAGGTAGATCCCCTCGATCCCGAGTCGCTTCAACGCCACCGCCTGCCCCGGCGAGTAGGGGCCGAAGGTGGTGATGCTCCGCCCCTGGTCGAAGAGCTCGCAGAGGCGCGCGTGGAAGGCGGCCGCCGCCTCGCGCGCGACGGGATAGTCGGTGGGGATGGTGCCCCGCTGCTCGACCACCTGGCGGGCGGCGTAGAGGCGGGTGATGCCCGCGAAGCGGGGGCTCGCGAACCACTCCTCCGTGGCGGCGACTTCCTGTTCGAACCGGTCCATACGATCTTCCCGCTCCATGGTGGTCGCTCCTCGCTCTCTAGGTCTCGAAGTCCAGGTTCCGGGTGATGCGCGTGCCGTCGCGCTCGAAGGTCTCGAAGAAGCGGGCGATCCGCTCGCGGGCGACCGCGAGGTCGGAGTTGTTCAGGTTCAGGTTGAGCAGGTCGATGTACCAGGGGGCCTTGGCCGGCCGCGTCACGTAGGCGTCGACGATGGCGAGCGCGATCGGCAGCGTGGTCTGCTTCGAGACGTCGTAGACGTCCTTGTCGCGCGCCGCGAGCAGCTTGGCGTGCTCCTCGGCGAGCAGGCGCTCGAAGAGCGTGGCGGTGAAGAGGTCGCCGGCCCGCGCCCCGGTCTCCGGGTCGTCCTCGGTCAGGCGCGCCCCCTTGTGCAGCCACTCCCAGAGGATCGAGAGGCGGATCTCGCCGGTCGCCATGTCCTCCATCAGGTAGAGCACGTCGTCGTCGAGGAAGAAGTCGGCGGGCTTGAGCGCCGCCGCCTGGTGCCCCTGGGCGAAGGCGTTGCCGTACTGCAGCGCCACCGAGATCAGGTCGCGCGCCCCGCGCACGGTGCGCGGCGCGGGCTCCAGCAGCGCCAGGTTCGCGGCGTCCTCTTCCGAGTAGGTGAGCGGCGGGAACTGCCGCCCGAGCTGGTTGGCCTCGCCCACCTTCTCCCAGACCGGGCGCACGATGTGGACCATCTTCCAGTGCGCCACCCACTTGCCGCTCGCCCCCTCGCGCTGCTCGCGCTCGGCGCCGGCCACCGCCCGCTTCATCCCCGCCGTCACCCCGGCCTCGGTGCCGACCGGGATGTTGGTCTCCATGCCGCCCTGCCAGAGGGCGTGGCGGCCGTTGCGGTCGGGGGTGTTCACCGCCCGGCGCACGCGGTCCTCGTAGATCCGCATGTAGCCGTATGTCATGGTGATGGCGTCGATGTTCGGGTTGACGAACGAGGGATCCCAGGCGAGCGCGTCGGCGACCGAGTTGATGTAGTCCCAGCGGCCGGTGTTGTAGCCGACGAAGTGGCGCCCGAGGGCGGCGCGGATCTCCATGAGCTGGAAGCAGGCCTCGATCTGCTCGACGAGGACGTAGACCTTGATCGTCCCCTCGGGCAGGGCGAGGTGCGCCTCGAGCGCCGAGAGCAGCGCGTTCCAGAGCGCGGCCTCGGAGGCGGTCTGGATCTTCGGCAGGTAGAGGACGACCGAGCGGCCCTGCGAGCGCAGCGCGGCCTGGTTGTTGACGACGTAGAGGCAGAGGTCGGCGATCGAGGCCGGGAAGCCGGAGCCGTCGCCGTGGCGCACGTGGCGGTCGTCGAGGTGGAGGCCGCGGCAGCGGAAGATGCGGGTCGTGAAGTCGAGCTGCCGGCGCCAGTCGGCGACGATCGGGCGGCCGAAGAAGCCCTCGGCCCAGCGGTTCATCTCTGCAGCGACCCGCTCGGCGACGGCGAGGAAGAGCGGATCGTGCGCGATCGCGAGCTTCAGGTTGCGCAGGTTGTCGAGCGACATCGTCTCGATCTGGCCGAGCGCGTCCTCGCCGTCGAACATCCAGCCGTCGGCGCCGGAGAGGAGCGCGTAGGCGACGTTGCGCAGGCCGGCCTCGGTCCCGGCGTGCGGCTTGGTGGCGGGGCCGGTGCCCTGGATCCACTGCCGCTCGAGGTCGGGGGGGATCTCGCTGCCGTCGAAGCGGCCGGCGCGGGCGTCCTCGACCCGGATCGAGGTGCCCGGGATCGTCTCGGCGGGATCGAGGAAGGCGATCCGCCGGCGCTCGTCGGCGCGGGCGCGGCGGCGGGCGAGCCGCTCGGCCATCCGCTCGCGGCGCAGCGCGTCGAGGGGTGCCAGCGCCGCCATGGCGCCGATCGCCTCGGGGGTGTAGACGTCGCGGTACGACTGCAGCAGGTGGTCGCGGATCTCGAGCGGTCTCACCATCGGCCCTCCCGTGGGTGCCGCCCCCGGTCTGTCGGCGCCGGAGCGCGAATGCGTCATTGTCGCACTGCGGCAACCGCAAGTCGCCACCGATCGGGGTGGGGAGCAGCCCGGCTTCGCCGGCCCGGGTCCGGCCTTGCCCCGGGGACCGGGGCCCCGGTAGCGTCCCGGCGGGAGGGATCGCCCATGCGCTTCGTCGTCGACTCCGAGATCCCCTGCGCGGCCGCCGCGCTCGCCGCGCACGGGGAGGTCGTCCCGCTCGCCGGCGGGGCGATCGACCGCAGCGCGCTCGCCGGGGCCGACGCCCTCTGGGTGCGCACCACGGTGCGGGTGGACGCGGCGTTGCTCGCGGGGACGCCGGTGCGTTTCGTCGGCACCGTGACGAGCGGCACCGACCACGTCGACACCGCCTGGCTCGACGAGCGCGGGATCGCCTGGGCGGCGGCGCCGGGCTGCAACGCCGGGGCGGTGGCGCTCTGGTGGGCGGCGGCGGTGGCGACGGTGGCGGCGCGGGAGGGGTGGGCGCTCGCCGGGCGCCGCGTCGGGGTGGTGGGGGTCGGCCACGTGGGGCGCCGGGTGGAGGCGTTCGCGCGCGCGCTCGGCGCCGAGGTCCTGCGCTCGGATCCGCCGCGGGCGCGCGCCGAGGGGGAGACGGGCTTCCTGCCGCTCTCCGAGCTGCTGCCGCTCTCCGATCTCCTCACCCTCCACGTGCCGCTGGCGCGCGGCGGGCCCGACCCGACCTGGCACCTCGTCGGGGCGCGGGAGCTCGCCGCCCTCCCCTCGGGGGCGCTGCTCGTCAACAGCGCCCGCGGGCCGGTGGTCGACTCCGCCGCCCTGCTGGCCACGGAAGGGCGGGTGGCGGCCGTGCTCGACGTCTTCGAGGGGGAGCCGGAGGTCGCCTCGGAGCTCGTCGCCGCGGCGGCGCTCGCCACCCCGCATCTCGCCGGCCACTCGCTCGACGGCAAGGTGACGGCGGCCCGCATGGTCTACGCGGCGACCTGCGCCGCGCTGGGTCTCGCGCCGAGCTGGCCGGCTGCGGCCG
>JAHDVN010000239.1 GCA_023384635.1 Thermoanaerobaculia bacterium | reverse complement strand
GGATCCGGCCGGCGACCACGGACGGCCGGAGCTCCACCGCCGCGAGCGAGGGCTCCGCGCCCGGCCGCCCGAGCTCGACCACCCGGCGCTCCGCGGCCGCCGCCGCCGCCACCAGGCCGGCGGCGCCGGCGCCCACCTCGGCGAGCAGGGAGGCGAGGAAATCGGTCACGGCCGGCACCCGCCGCTCGTACGGCTTGTGCGAGTGCATCTCCACCAGCACCGACGGGCGCTGGCGGAGGGGGAAGTAGCCGGTCGAGTAGCGCGGCTCGCCGACCCACGAGGAGAACCCCCGCGCGGGATCGAGCGGGTCGCGGAGCTCGACGTACGGGCCGTTCCGGTGCCCGGCCGCGGCGGTCGCGGCGAGGGCCGCGGCGAGGCGGGGGCCGAGCCAGGCGTCGAGCCCGGCGTCGAGCTGCGGCGCCTCGGCCGCGCTCCAGGTGAGCACCCAGTCGTGGTCCGAGCCGTTCGTCACGTGGACGTCCACCACCAGGTGGGGCCGCCAGGCGTTGACGAGGGCGAGGAGCGACCGCGCCTCGGGCGAGGTGGCCTTGAGGAAGTCGCGGTTCAGGTCGGTGCCGTCCGCGGTGGTGCGGAACCCCATCCCTTCCCGCGGCCCGTCCTGGTTCGGCCGGTTCCAGCGCGAGACCCGCTCGTGGCCGTCCACGTTGTAGACGGGCACCACGAGGAGGGTGATCCCGTCGACGAGGCCCGGTCGCCGTCCGAGGGCGAGATCGCGCAGCAGCGCCAGGCTGGCGTCCTTGCCGTCGATCTCTCCGGCGTGGATCCCGTTGAGGACGAGGACCACCGGCTCGCCGCGCGCGGCCGACGCCGCCGGAGTGAAGGCCCCCGAGGTCGAGACGATCGCCACCGTCATCTCGCGTCCGGCGGCCGAGCGGCCGAACCGCTCGAGGCGCAGCGCCGGCCACCGCGCCGCCAGCCGGACGAGGAAGTCCCCCGTCTCCGCGAGCGACGGCGTCGCCGCGTAGCCGGAGCGCTCCGCCGGCGTCTGCCACGGTGCCTCGGGCGGTGGCGGGGCGGCGCCGAGCGCCGGCGCGAGTGCGGCGCTCGCGAGGAGGGTGCAGAGGGAGAGACCGGACAGCGCGCGAGGACAGGTCATGAGCTCACCTCGTGGAATGCGGTGCCCCGGGCCGCGTGCTCCCGCAGCAGGTCGGGAGGGGCGAAGGCCGGCCCCGCCGACGCGGCGAGCGCCTCCAGGCGCGCCACCGCCGCGGCAGCTCCGAGGGCGTCGAGGAAGCGGAACGGCCCGCCGAGGAAGGGGGGGAAGCCGAGCCCCAGCACCGCCGCGACGTCGCCGTCGGCGGGCGCGGCGACGATCCCCTCCTCGAGGCAACGGACGGCCTCGACCGCCATGGCGAAACGGAGCCGGTCCGCGATCTCGCCGGACGGCGGCAGCCACCGCTTCGCCGGCACCCCGAGCAGCGCCAGCGCCTCGCGGTCGACCCGCTTGCGCCGGCCGCGGTAGTCGTGGAAGCCCCGCCCGCTCTTGCGGCCGAGGCGCCCCGCCTCGACGAGGCGCGCGAACGGCTCGGGCACCGGCATCCGCGCCCCGAAGGCGGCGGCCAGGGTGCGCGCCGCGTGGAGCGCGATGTCGATCCCCACCTCGTCGAGGAGGGTGAGGGGACCGACCGGGAAGCCGGCCTCCCGCCCCGCGCGGTCGACCGCCACGGCCGGCGCGCCGGCGAGCAGGAGCCGCCCCGCCTCGGCGAGGTAGGGGGCGAGGATGCGGGTGGTGTAGAAGCCCGGCCCGTCGCGCACCACGACCGGTGTCTTGCCCAGCCCGCGCACGAAGGCGAGGGCCCGGGCGACCGCCTCGTCGCCCGTGGCGGGCTGGCGCACGACCTCCACCAGCGGCATCCGGTGCACGGGGGAGAAGAAGTGGAGCCCGAGCACTCGCTCGGGCCGGGCGAGCCCGCGCGCGAGCTCGGCGATCGGCAGCGTCGAGGTGTTCGAGGCGATCACCGCCCCGGGAGCGAGCTGCGGCTCGATCGCCGCGAGCAGCGCGCGCTTCGGCTCGAGCTCCTCGACGATCGCCTCGACCACCAGCTCGGCGCGCGCGAAGCCGGTGGGTGAGAGGGCCGGCGCGATGCGGGCGAAGAGGCGCCGCGCCTCCTGCGGGGCGAGACGGCCGCGCCGGGCCGCCTCGGCAAAGCGGGCGTGGCAGCGGCCGAGGCCGCGGGCGAGCGCCTCCGGCTGGGCGTCGAGGAGGCGCACCGGGTGGTCCGCGCGGGCCGCTGCGGCCGCGATCCCCGCGCCCATGAAGCCGGCCCCGAGGACGCCGACGAGTCCGCGCGCCGGCGCCGCCTCCCGTTCGCTCTCCTCCGCGCCCGCCGCCCCCGCCCGCGTGGCGCGGAAGAGCCCGACCAGGCGCCGCGAGGGCACCCCGAGCGCGAGGCCCGCGAACCGCTCCGCCTCCACCCGCTCCCCGGCCTCTCGCCCGCCGCAGGCTCCTGCCGCGGCCGCGGCGAGGATCGCCGGCGGCGCCGGGTAGTGGCCTCCGCTCTCCCGCTCGACGCGACGCCGCGCCGCCGCGAAGAGGAGCGCGCGGCCCGCCGGGTTGCGGGCGAGGAGCCACTCGCCCGGCCCGCCCGCGCGCCGCCGAGGCGGGCGGCGGGCGAGGAGCTCCCGCGCCGCCCGGTCCAGCACCGGCGGCGGCACGACCTCGTCCACCAGGCCGCACCGGAGCGCCTCGCGGGCCGCGAGCGGCCGCCCGGTGAGGAGCAGGTCGAGCCCGCGCGCGAGCCCCACGGTTCTCGGCAGGCGGTGCGTGCCGCCGAGCGCCGGCAGGAGGCCGAGCCGCACCTCCGGCAGGCCGAGCGAGGTCGCCGGATCGTCGGCCGCCACGCGGAACGTGCACGCGAGCGCCAGCTCGAGCCCGCCGCCGAGCGCCGCGCCGTGGATCGCCGCCGCCGTCGGCACCGCGAGGTCCTCCCAGCGCCGGAGCGCCCGCTGCCCCCGCTCGACCCAGAGCCGGAGCGGCTCGGGGGTGTCCACTCGGGCCAGCTCGTCGAGATCGGCCCCGGCCGCGAAGCTCTCGGGCTTGGCCGAGACGAGGAGGATCCCCGCGAGGTCGTGCGCCGACTCGAGCCGGTCGAGCAGCCGCTCGAGCTCGTGCAGGAGCGCCACGGAGAGCGTGTTCACCCTCTTGCCCGGCGTGTCGAGGACGACGCGGGCGAGGTCGCCGTCGCGCTCTAGCCGGACGTGAACCGCCACAGCAGGCTCCTCCAGCTCCAGCGGCGCCCGATCCCTGTCCGCACGCGGGCGAGGCGGCCGGCGCCGGACATCGGATCTCCGAGCTCGGCCAGCCAGGCGCGGGTCGAGCCTCCGAGCCGCGGCAGCTCCCCGCCCCCACCCGGCCGCTCGCCGTCGAAGCGGACCGGGAAGGCGAGGCGCGGCAGGCCCTCGGCCCCGGTGCGCACGATCGCGCGGGCGGCGACTTGGGGCGGGACCTGCGGGGCACCCGCCCCCTCGGCTCCCTCCGCCCCGTTCTTCCCATGCGGAGGACCCGGCACGACCTCGGCCGGCAGATCCTCCGCGGCGAACAGGCGGGCCCACTCGCCGGCCGGCCGCGAAGCGATCAGGTCCGCCACCTGCCGCCGCGCCGAGGGCTCGCGGCGGAACTGGAGCCGGCGGAGCTCGCGCCGGCCACAGCGATCGCAGAAGCGGCGCCAGAACACCGGCTCCAGGAGGGCGAGAGCCACGACCTCGCCGCCGCGCGCCCGGTAGAGGTTGTAGCAGGGCAGGTCGCCCGCGAGGTCGCCGGCACCGGACGGCGTGCGACCCGCCGCGCCCTCCGCCCAGCCGACGAGGTTTCCGTGCACCGCGCCGTCGAGCAGCGAGGCGTCGAGCCACGCCCCCTGGCCGGTTCGCTCCCGCTCGTAGAGCGCCGCGAGCACCGCCGAGAAGGCGCTCCAGGCGCCGAGCAGGTCGGCGGCAGGCAGGCCCGGCATGCCGAGCCCGGGCCGCAGCAACCCCGCCACCGCCTGATAGGTCAGGTCGTGTCCGGCACGCCCCGCCGCGGGACCCTCCTGGCCGAAGCCCGAGAGCGAGGCGATCACCAGCCGGGGGAAGCGGCGCCGGAGCTCCTCCGGTGCGAAGCCGAGGCGCGCCAGGACCCCGGGGCGGAAGCTCTCGAGCAGGCAGTCGGCCCGGGCCAGAAGCGCTCCGAGAATCCGCCGCCCCCCCTCCCGCTTCAGGTCGAGAGCCACGCTCTCGGCGCCGGAGAGGAGCAGCGTCGCCAGCGCCGAGCGGCCGCCCCGCAGCGGCGGCGCCCGCCGCACCGGATCGCCCAGCTCCGGCTCCTCCACCTTGATCCGGCGCGCGCCCAGGTCGGCGAGCAGGCGCGCTGCGAGCGGGCCCGGCAGATGGCGGGTCAGGTCGACGACGAGGAGCCCGGCGAGCGGCGCGGCGCTCAATCCCGCTCCACCACCATCGCGAAGCCGTGCCCGCCGGCGGCGCAGACGCTGAGCAGCCCGAGCTTCCCACCCCGCCGCTCGAGCTCGCGGAGGAGCTGGAGCGCGAGGCGCGCTCCGGTCGCCCCGAACGGATGCCCCAGCGCGAGCGAGCCGCCGTTCACGTTCAACCGCTCGAGATCGACCTCGCCCACCGGGGCCGCGCGGCCGAGCTCCGCGGCCGCGAAGCGGGGGGAGGCGAGAGCCTTCAGGTTCGAGAGCAGCTGCGCCGCGAACGCCTCGTGCATCTCCACGAGGTCGAGGTCGGAGAGCCGGAGGCCGGCCCGGTCGAGCGCCAGCGGGATCGCGTAGGCCGGCCCCTGGAGGAGCTGCTCGCGCGGGTCGACGGCGGCGAACGCCCAGGAGCGGAGGTACCCGAGGGGCGCGACGCCGAGAATGTGCGCCCGCTTCTCGCTCGCGAGCAGGAGCGCCGCGGCGCCGTCGGTGATCGGGCTCGAGTTGCCCGCGGTGAGCGTCCCGAACCGGCGGTCGAAGACGGGCGGCAGCTCGGCGAGCGCGTCGAGCGTCGAGTCCGGGCGCACCCCGTTGTCCTCGAGCACCGCCCGGTCGAAGCCGGGGGGCGGGAAGGTGGGGACGAGCTGTCCTTCGAAACGCCCCGCGGCCTGGGCGGCCGCCGCGCGCCGGTGGGAGAGGAGCGCGATCTCGTCCTGGGCGCGGCGCGAGACGCCGTTCTCCTTGGCCATCTTCTCGCACGCCTCGCCCATCGTCAGACCCGTGGCGTACTCGGCGATCGCCGGTGGCACCGGCGCGAGATCCTTGAGGCGGAGCCGGCCCGCGATGCGGAGTTTCTCGCCGGCCGAGCGCGCCCTGGCGAGCTCGGCGAAGCGCCGGGCCGCCGCGCGGGAGAAGAGGACCGGCACGTTGGAGAGCGACTCGGCGCCGCCGGCCAGTCCCACCTCGGCCTCGCCGAGGAGGATCGCCTCGGCCACGGTGACCATCGCCCGGTTCGCCGAGGCGCAGGCGAGGTTCACCGACGTCCCGGTCACCTTCGCCGGCAGCGAGGCCCGCAGCACGACCTCGCGGCCGAGGTTCGGCGCGTGGAGGGCCGGGACCACGACCCCGTAGACCGCG
>JAHDVN010000238.1 GCA_023384635.1 Thermoanaerobaculia bacterium | reverse complement strand
CGGACGCGGAGCCCGCCTCTCCCAGCTCGACCCGGAACGGCTCCAGGGCGCCCGCCAGGTGGACCTCGATCGCCCCACCCGCGAGCGCTCCCGCGGTCTCCGGCCCGGCTTCCAGGAACCTCTCCGCGCGGAGCGAGACGAGGTCCGCGAGGAGACCGGCCACGAGGTCGCGGTCGGCGCGGTCGGCGACCGGCTCGGCGAGCCGCCAGGTCGCCCCGTCCGGCCCCTCGCGGGCGAGGACGACGCGGCCGGCGGGGCCCGAGAGGACCAGCCGCTCGATCGCCTCCCGCCGTCCCGGGAAGAGGTCGCGGGCCCGCCACTCGCCGGCCGGGCGGTCCAGGTCGGCGAGAAAGCCGGCGGAGGTCACGAGCAGCTCGCCGCGGCCGGACTCGGCCACCACCACGTCGGCGCTCGCCGGCACCGCGGCGCCGACCTCGAGGCCGCGCTCGCCCCGCTCCGTCTCGAGGCGGAGGCGGAAGCGGGGCGGCTCGAGGCCGACCGCCGCCCGTTCCACCCCGTCGAGGCTGCGCACCCTGGGCAGCGCCGCGAGCGCGCCGAGCAGGCCGTCCACGGCGGGGGCGTCCGCCCGCGCCGCGATCGGCGCGACCAGGCGCCACTCCTCCCGCGGCTCCCCGGCGCCCTCGTCCGTCTCGCCCTCGCCGGGGACCTCCGGCGCCTCGCTCCGCTCGAGGCGGAGCCGCCGCCCCTCGGCCTCGATCTCGACCGCGGTGACCGCCTTCGCTTCGAGCCCCGGGAAGAGCCGCTTCGCGCGTTCGGCGCGCTCGGCGCTCGACGGGAGATCGCGCTCGAAGAGGAGGACGAACGCCGCCAGGCCGGCCACCAGGGCGAGGAGCGCGAGCAGGGTGCGCGGGCGCATCGGCGTCACCTAACGCCGCCGCCGGAAGTGCATCCAGACCCCCGCCGCCACCGCCAGGCCGGGCAGGCCGAGGAGAACCCAGAAGGACACCCAGCGGATCTGCGAGGCGGTGAGCGAGAGCCTCACCTGCTCGGGGCGCTTCGGTCCGATCCCGAGCAGCTGCGGGCGCTCCACCAGCCAGTTCATGGTGTTGGCGAGAAGGGTCGGGTTGCCGGCGCTGGCGAGCTGCGCGTTGGTGGCGAAGTCGGCGTCGCCGAAGACCACGAGCCGCCAGCCCGGATTCGGCGCCGGGCCGGCCGCGCCCTGCCCGCCGGGCTCCCCCTCGAGCTCCTCCTCTTCGATTCCGCCCGCGCCGCGGCCGCCGCGCTCCGCGGCAGCCGCCACCGCCAGCGGCACCGGGCCGGCGAGATCGGAGGCGTCGCGTGCCACCGCGCCGAGGTTGGCGAGGTCGCGCTCCCCCCAGCCCTCGGCCGAGGTCTCGAGCAGCACCGTGACCTCGACGCCCGCCGGCGCCTCGCCGGGGGCGACGGACCGGGCGAGCGGCAGGATCACCGGCACCCGCGCCTGGGCGAGCGGGCGCACGATCGGGTGCTCCCCGGTGGCCTGCACGAAGATCGTCTCGGCGCCGAAGAACGGCAGCGGGTTGGCCGGATCCACGACGATGTCGGCGCCCACCTCGACGCCGTAGCCGGCGAGCCAGGGGCCGAGCCCGGTGTCGACCAGCCCCCCCTCGCCCAGCGCCGGATCGAGCAGGAGGAGGATCCGCCCGCCCCGCTCGAGGTAGCGCGAGAGCATCGCGAGCTCCGGCGCGACGAAGGCGGAGGTGGGACCGGCCACCACCACGAGATCGGTCCCCTCCGGCACCTCGGCCGCGCCCAGCGTCGGCCAGGGGCGCATCTCGAGGTTCTCCTTGCCGAGCAGCTCCTGGGCCGAGGAGAGGCCGCGCGTCGAGAAGTCGTCGAGCGACGCCTCGCCGTGGCCGGCGGTGAAGAGGATGGTCGGCTTGCGCGCCTCGGCGAGCTCGAGCAGGGCGCCGGTGAAGCGCTCCTCGCCCTGGAAACCGGTCATCTCCGGCGCGCCGCCGAACTGCAGGGCCGTGTAGTCGTAGTCGGCGAGATCGGCCTCCTCGACCACCCGCCGGTCGTCGCCGCGGTCGAAGACCACGACGTTGAGGCTCCGCACCTGGTAGCGGTCGACCAGCTGCTGCGCCTCGACCAGGTTCTTCTCCGGGTCGACGGTGCGCACCTTCACCCGCGGCGAGCGCGCCGCGTAGCGCGCCAGCAGCTCCCGCGTCGGCCCGTAGAGCTCGGACTCGGGGCGCATGAAGACGACGACCTCGACGTCGCGGTCGAGGGCGTCGAGCACCCCCAGGCTCTTCTCCGAGAGGCTGTAGATCTCGTCGCGCGTCCAGTCGAAGCGCTGGTAGTACTTGAAGCCGAAGTAGTTCACGAACCCCACCAGGGCCGCCACCAGCAGCACGCCGGCGCCGACCGAGGAGGTCCAGAGGAGCTGCCGCTTGGTCTCCGGGCTCGCCATCGCTCACCTCCACCGCTTCGCTTCGAGGGCGCGGCCGGTCAGGAAGAGGAAGAAGCCCGCGGCCGAGAGGTAGTAGACCAGCCGCCGGGTGTCGACGATCCCCTTCGAGAGCTCGTCCATGTGCTGCCAGAGGTTCAGGTAGCCGAGGACCTCGCGGGCGGTCTCGCCCGTCACCAGGCTCTCGAGCAGGCCGAAGGTGAAGAGCACCACGAGCAGCGCGAAGGTGATCATCGCCGCCACGATCTGGTTCTTCGCGAGGCTCGAGGCGAAGAGGCCGACGGCGAGGAAGAGGGCGCCGATCCCGAGCACTCCGAGGTAACCGCTCGCCACCGGCCCGGGATCGACCGAGCCGTAGTGCGCCACCACCCAGACGTAGGCCAGGGTCGGCAGCCAGAGGAAGGCGTAGTAGGCGAGCGCGGCGAAGTACTTGCCGAGCACCACCTGGGTCTCGGTGACGGGGGCGGTCATCAGCATCTCGATGGTGCCGCTGCGCCGCTCCTCGGAGAGCAGGCGCATGGTCAGCACCGGGGTGACGAAGAGCAGCACCAGCCAGAAGAAGATGGTCTGCCCGAAGAAGAGCTCGAGCGGCGCCCCGGCGCGGGCGCGGGGATCGTTGAGGTAGCTGAGGATCAGCCAGAAGACGTAGCCGTTGACGAGCAGGAAGAAGGTCAGGACCACGTAGGCCAGCGGCGAGAAGAAGTAGGCGCGCAGCTCGCGCCCGAAGGTGGCGAGGAGTCCTCTCACGACGCCACCTCCTCGGCGCTCCCGGCGGCCGGCTCCCCGGCGCCCTCCTCGCGCGTGGTGAGGCGCACGAACAGGTCCTCCAGCGACGCCTTCTCCATGGCGAGCTCCCTGAGCGTCCAGCCGCGCTCGACGGCGAGCCGGAAGGCCTCGGGCCGGGGGTCGGCCCCGGCCGCGCACTCGAGGTGGACCGTCTCCGGCCCCTCGGCGCGCACCGCCTCCACCCCGGGCAGGGCGCCGAGCGCCGCGGCCGCGGCCCCCGGATCGGGCGGCGCCCCGGCGAAGCCGATCCGCACCTGCGAGGTGCCGAGCCAGCGCTCGCGGAGCGCCTCCGGGCTCCCCTCGGCGACGATGCGGCCGCGGTCGATGATCACCACCCGGCGGCAGAGCAGCTCCACCTCCGGGAGGATGTGGGTCGAGAGGAGCAGGGTGTGGCGCCCCCCGAGCTCGCGGATCAGCTCGCGGATGGCCACGATCTGCTTCGGATCGAGCCCGACCGTCGGCTCGTCGAGCACCAGCACCTTCGGGTCGTGCAGGATCGCCGCCGCGAGGCCGACCCGCTGCCGGTACCCCTTCGACAGGGTGCCGATGACCTGCCGCCGCACGTCGGCGATCAGGCAGCGGTCGAGCGCCGAGGCGATGGCGCGGCGGGCGGCAGCGCGTTCGAGGCCCTCGAGGCGGGCGCGGTAGGCCAGGTACTCCTCCACCCGCATCTCCGGGTAGAGGGCCACGTTCTCCGGCAGGTAGCCGATCTCGCGCTTGGCCGCCACCGGGTCGGCGAAGAGGTCGCGGCCGCCGACCGTGACCCGCCCGGACGAGGGGGGCAGGAAGCCGGTCATCATCCGGATCGCCGTCGTCTTGCCGGCGCCGTTGGGGCCGAGCATGCCGACGATCTCCCCTTCCGGCACCGCGAAGGAGATCCCGTCGACGGCCGTGAAGTCGCCGTAGCGGCGCGTCAGCTGGTGCGCTTCGATCATCCCTCCTCCTCTCGCGCGGGAGGGGCGCCGCGAGGGCGCCCACCTGCCCTCTTTAGCAAACTCGGTGCCGCTCCGCCGGCACTCCGGAGAGCGGCGCACCGGGCGCCGGCGCCGCCGCGAGCGGCAACTTCGGCGCGCCGCCGCGGCCGGTCGCGTCAGGATGGCGCCCGCCGTCCGGGCGCGGCGGGGTAGGATCCGGGCCATGAGTGGGAAGGACCGGACGCGCGGCATGAAGTCGGCCTACGAGCTCGCCCTCGAGCGGCTCGAAGCGCAGGGGATCGCCCCCCCGAGCGAGGCGGCGGTGCCGGAGGAGGTGCGCGGGAAGATCGCCGAGGTGCGCCGGCAGGCGGAGGCGAAGCTGGCCGAGCTCGAGATCCTCCACCGCGACAAGCTCGCCCGCCTCACCGATTTCGACCGGCGCGAGGAGCAGGAGGAGTACTACCTGCGCGAGCGGCGGCGGATCGAGGAGGAGGCCGAGCGCAAGGTCGGCGCGCTGCGCGCCGGCGCCTGACTCGGCGCTCAGAACGGCAGCTCGTCCTCCTCGAGGCCGTAGTAGTGGCCGAGCTCGTGGAGCACGGTGTCGCGCACCTCGCGCAGCACCTCCCGGCGGCTCTCGCAGCAGCGCAGGATCGGGCCGCGGTAGATCAGGATCCGGTCGGGCAGGGCCGAGTAGGAGCTGTCCCGGTCGGGCAGCGGCACCCCGTGGTAGAGGCCGAAGAGCTCGTCGCGCTCCGGGTCGGCGGGATCGATGCCGACCTCCTCGAGGTCCTCGGCGCTCGGCTCCTCCTCGACCATCACCGCCACGTTGTCGAGCAGCCGCCGGAACTCCTCCGGCAGCCCCGCGACCGCTTTCTCCACCAGCGCCTCGAACTCGTCGCGCGACACCCGCATCCGGGTGACAGTTTACTTATTTCTCGACGGCCGAGCCCCGTGAGGCCGGGCGGCCCGAAATGAGTAAACTGTCACCGGATTCGACATGTCCGTCCGTCTCGACAAATGGCTGCAGGTGGCGCGGGTGTTCAAGACGCGCACCCAGGCGACGAAGGCGTGCGAGCTCTCGCGCGTGCGGGTCAACGGGGTCGCCGTCAAGCCGCAACGCCTGCTCCAGCTCGGCGACCGCGTCGAGATCGAGGTCGTCCCCGACTGGACCCGCACCCTCGTCGTCCGGGAGCTCGCCGAGCGGCCACTCCCGAAGGCCGAGGCGCCCCGCGTCTACGAGGACCTCTCCCCGCCGCGCCCCCCGCGCGACGCCCTGGAGCGCCTGATCCGCCGCCCTCTCGTCACCCGGGAGGCGGGCGCCGGCCGCCCCACGAAGAAGGAGCGGCGCGAGATGGACGACTTCTGGGACGGCCTCACCGGGGAGTGACCTCCCGGTCTAGACTCGCCCCATGGCCACCGTCGATCTCTTCTACGCCCGCCCCTCCTGAAGCAGCTGCGAGCGCACCCGGGAGGTGCTCT
>JAHDVN010000237.1 GCA_023384635.1 Thermoanaerobaculia bacterium | reverse complement strand
CCCGCGCCGCGAGCTCCCAGGCCGTCCAGGCCCGGCGCCGGCCGGAGAGGAGCGGCCGCACCTCCGCCAGCCCCAGCGGCGCCGCCGCACCCACGAACCAGGGGCGCAGCGGCCCGGTCCTCCCGAGCGGCGCCGAGAGGCCCAGCGGCTCGACCGCGTCGAGCGCCACCACGCCGTGCCGCTCCGGCGGCACGCCGGTCGCCACCGTGGTCCAGATCGAGGCCGGCGCCCCGGACGGGCGCCGGAAGGGGATCTCGGCGCCGTCGCGCGCGAGCGCCGCGAGCGAGGGCAGCTCGCCGCGGGCGAGCAGGTAGTCGAGCTCCTCGGGGAGCACGCCGTCCAGCCCGAGCAGCAGCAGCCGCTCCGACGCCGCCACCGGCACCGCCGAGGGAGGCGCGGCCGGCCGGCCGGCGAGGAGCCGCTCGGCGAGCGGAAGCGCCAGCGTCGCCCCCGCGAGCACGAGCGCCAGGCCGAGCAGCCGCCGCGAGGGGAGCGGATCGCTCGGCGCGGCGTGGGTGAGGCGCACCGCGAGCGCCAGCAGCCCGCGCCCGAGCAGCTCGACCAAGCCCCACGCCGCGGCCGGCACGAGCAGCGCGACGAGCGCCACCTGCCAGGCCGGCAGCGCCGCCAGCGCCGCGCCGCCGCGCCAGAGGGCGGCCACCAGCAGGGCGCCCACGACGCCGGCGGCGAGCACCTGCGGCGCCGCCTCGACCCGGCCGCCCGGAAGCAGCCGCAGCGCCGCCACCAGGGCGCCCGAGAGGAGGAGGAAGAGGAGCGAGAGCGCCACTGCCGCCGGCAGCGCCAGGTGCAGGAAGAGGAGTGGCAGGTCGAGCGGCGAGGCGGCGAAGAGGCCGTTGGCGAGCCCGAGCGCGAGCGCCGCGGCGAGGCCGAGGCCGGCGCCCCCCACCAGCCCCACCTTGGCGGCGAGGGCCAGGAGCGCCGCCGCCCCCCCGCGCGGGCGCAGCCCGTCCTGGAGCAGGAACCGCCCGAGGCGGTGATGGAGGTAGCCGCGGCGGCGCAGCTCCTCGCGGACCCGCTCGAGCTCCGGCGCCTCCTGCCCGGATCGCGCCGCCATCAGCGCCTCCGGTCGCGCACGAAGCCGGCCAGCACCGCGAGCGGCTCGGCCCGGCGCCCGAGCGGAGCGAGCGAGGCCACCGCCGCGTCGAGCAGCTCCGAGGCCAGCGTCCGCGCCCCCTCCACCCCGAGCAGCGAGACGAACGTCGCCTTGCCGGCGTCCTTGCCGGTGTCCTTGCCCGCCTCCTCGGGGGAGGCGAGGACGTCGACCAGGTCGTCGGTGATCTGGAAGGCGAGCCCGAGGTTCTTGGCGAACGCCGCCACGCTCTCCAGGTCGCGCCGCCGCGCGTCGGCCGCCATCGCCCCCAGCTCGGCCGCGGCGAGGAAGAGCGCCCCGGTCTTGTGGCTGTGGATGAACTCCAGGCGCTCCAGGCTCCGGTCGTCGGCCCGGCTCTCGAGGTCGAGCGCCTGGCCGCCGATCAGGCCCGCGCTGCCCACCGCCGCCGCGAGGTGGTGGACGAGGTCGCCCCCCGTGTAGCGCCGGAGGCGCAGCTGCGGCCCCGCCTCCGCCACCAGGGCGAAGGCGCGGTTCAGGAGCCCGAAGGCCGCCAGCACCGCCGTCGCCTCCCCGAACGCCCGGTGCGCCGTCGGCCGCCCGCGCCGGAGCGCCGCGTCGTCCATGCACGGCAGGTCGTCGAGCACCAGCGAGGCGGCGTGGACCATCTCCACCGCCACCGCCAGCTCCTCGGCCGGCTCCGAGGAGCGGCCGAGCATCTCCGCCACCGCGAGCAGGAGGACCGGCCGCAGCCGCTTCCCCTCCCCGAGCAACGCGTGGCGCATCGCCGCGTGCACCCGCTCGGGGGGCGCGGCGGGATCGGGCAAAGCGGCCGCGAGCCGCGCCTCGACGCGGCTCGCGAGAGAGGTCAGGTAGGGACCGAGAGCGGACAAGGCGGCGCTTTCGGCGCCGGGGTCAGAACGATCCGACCGCCTCGTCCTCGTCGGTGAAGGTCTCGAAGACGGTGATCAGCTGGGTGATCTGGAGGATGTCGTTGACCTTCGGCGGCAGGTTCACGAGCTTGAGCTTGCCGCCGCGGTGGGTGACCGTGGTGTAGGCGCTCACCAGCTCGCCGACCCCGGAGGAGTCGATGGTCGAGACCTCCTGCAGGTTGATGAGCATCTTGGTGGCCCCGCCGGCCAGCTGCTGGTGCACCGCGTCGCGCAGCGCCACGTCTCCCCTGCCGATGGTGATCTTCCCCTCCACGTCGAGGATGTGCACACCCTCGCGCTGCCGCACGTCGATCTTCATCGCGCCTCCTCCTGTGAGGTGTCGTCGTTGTCGTTGTCGTGGTTCGTGTCGAGCCGTTTGATCAGCGTCACTTCCGTGCCGCCCCCCGGACCGAACCGGAAGTCGACCTCGTCCATCAGGCGCCGCATGTAGAAGATGCCCCGGCCGTCGGCGCGGAAGCGGTTCTCCTCGCTCAGCGGGTCGCGGATCTCCTCCGGCTCGAATCCCTGCCCCTCGTCGCGGATGCGGATGCGCACCAGCGACGGCCCGACTTCCGCCTCCACGTCCACCCGCTTCTCCGGGTCGAGCCGGTTGCCGTGCTTGATCGCGTTGGCGAGCGCCTCGCGCAGCGCCAGCCCGATCCAGTGGCGCTGGTCGTCCGTGGCGGCGGTCTGCCGCAGGGCGTCCTCGATCACCACCTGCACCAGCTCGATGTTCTCGAACCGGCTGGCGATGACGAGGTGGTACTCGCGGGCCTCGGCGTCGATCATCGGGGAGGGCCAGTCCAGGGCGCGAGTCTAGCAGAGAGGCGGGGAGGTCCCGTGCGCGTCCCGTCGCTCAGAGCGCCGGCGCCGCGCCCTCGGCGCCGGGCAGGAAGCGCAGCGCGAACGGGATCACCACCAGGAGCTGGATGGCGTCGAAGAGGGCGTGGGCCACGATCGCCGCCCACAGGCTCTGGCGCCAGCGCACCAGCAGGCCGTAGAGGAGCGAGAGCAGGGCGACACCCACCAGCATCAGCGGCTGGTCGTAGGCCAGGTGGGCGAGCACGAAGAGGCCCGAGGAGGCCAGGAGCCCGATCCGCGGCTGCAGGAAGCCACGGAAGAAGAGCTCCTCGACCACTCCGGCCGAGACCGCCAGCGCGAGCCGCAGCGCCACCGACTGGGCGGCCATCCAGGGGATCACCGGCGGCGGCCCCTGCGGCAGGGCGTCCGGCCCGCCGACCAGGTAGACCAGGCCGCCCACCGCGAGCATCGCGACCAGCACCCCGGCCCAGCCCCCCACCCCGGCGACGAGGCCGATCAGGAGCTCCCGGCCCGGCCGCGGGGCGCGGAGGCCCAGCTGCGCGGCGAGCGAGCGCCAGGCCTCCCCCGGGCTGGCGAACCCCCCGCCGAAGCCGAGCGCGTGCCAGAACAGGAGGGTCGAGAGGAAGAGGAAGTGGAGCAGGAAGAGCTGCGGCGCCCGCAGCGCCTCGAGGTCGATCTCCGCCGCCCCGGCGAGCCCTCCGAAGACGCCCACCGCCAGCACCAGGGCGAGCAGCACGAGGAAGATGCCCCGCCGCACCGGGCTCGCGAAGCGCGGCGGCGTGAGGCCCCGCCGCCCCTCGGCGCGGTCGAACGCCACCACCGCCCCGAGGGCGAGAAAGGGGGGCAGCCAGGGCTGGAGGAGCTCGAGCATGAACCTGCGGGGGCGGACGGGGCAGAGAGGGCCGGCCGCCGGCCTAGCCCTGCCCCCCGCCGGAGGACGGCCCGGCGGGCTTCCCCCGCCGCATCCGCTGCTGGTAGGCGCGCAGCATCGAGATCGCCCCGGTGAGCCGCTGCAGCTTGCGGTTCCGCAGCTGGATCGCCGGCAGGTCGTCGAGGGGCGGCTGGTTGCCGCGCACGTCGCGCTGCATGCGGTCGATCTCGAAGGCGAGCTGGTCGAGCTCGCTCGTGGCGAACCGCTGGAAGGTGCGCTCGGTGCAGAGCACGTAGCCCTCGGCGATGTCCTTCGCCATCGCCCAGGCGCTGCCGCCGGGGAAGCTGGCCATTGGCGGGATCCTACCCTCTCCCGGCCCGCGCGCGGCGGCCCCGCCGCCCGCCCCGGGCCGGCCCGGAGCCCGAGCGCCGACCGCCCGCCCGCCGGGGCCGCGGGGACCCGCGTGCTAGCATTCCGGCGGGCCGCGGCGGGCCGCGGAAAGCCAGACCCCCCTTTCGCCACGACCTTCAAGGAGGACAGCCTTGAGCCGTTTCCCCGGAGTCGATTTCGTCGAGTTCGACGCCCTCCTCACCGAGGAGCAGCGGATGGTGCGCGACACCGTCCGCGCCTGGGTCGAGGACCGCGTCAAGCCGATCATCGAGGAGTGCCACCGCGAGGAGCGCACGCCGCTCGAGCTCGTCCCCGAGATGGGCGAGCTCAACTTCTTCGGCTCGACCCTCTCCGACTACGGCCTCCCCGGTCTCGACAACGTCTCCTACGGCCTCATCATGCAGGAGCTCGAGCGGGGCGACTCGGGGCTGCGCAGCTTCGCCTCCGTCCAGAGCTCGCTCGTCATGTACCCGATCCACGCCTTCGGCTCCGAGGAGCAGAAGGCGCGCTGGCTGCCGAAGCTCGCCACCGGCGAGGCGATCGGCTGCTTCGGCCTGACCGAGCCCGACTTCGGCTCCAACCCCGGCGGCATGCGCACCACCGCCAGGCGCACCGCCGACGGCTGGGTCCTCGACGGCGCCAAGCAGTGGATCACCAACGGCACCCTCGCCGACGTCGCGGTGGTGTGGGCGAAGACGGAGGACGGGATCCGGGGATTCCTGGTCGAGAAGGGGACGCCCGGCTTCACCTCCTCCGACCAGCACGGGAAGTTCTCGCTGCGCGCCTCGACCACCTCCGAGCTCGGCTTCCACGACTGCCACGTCCCGGCCGACGCGCTGCTGCCGCAGAGCGGCGGCCTCAAGAGCCCGCTCATGTGCCTCAACCAGGCCCGCTACGGCATCGCCTGGGGCGGCCTCGGGGCGGCGATGGAGTGCTACTGGACGGCGCTCGAGTACGCCAAGCAGCGCGTCCAGTTCATGGGCCAGCCGATCGCCGCGCACCAGATCGTGCAGGAGAAGCTGGCCTGGATGGTGAGCGAGATCACCAAGGGCCAGCTGCTCGTCCTCCAGCTCGGGCGGCTCAAGGACGCCGGGCGTCTGAAGCACCAGCAGATCTCGCTCGGCAAGCGCAACAACGTCTGGGTGGCCCGCGAGTGCGCGCGCCTCGCGCGCGAGATCCTCGGCGCCAACGGCATCGTGGACGACTACCCGGTCATCCGGCACATGCTCAACATCGAATCGGTCTTCACCTACGAAGGCACCCACGACATCCACGGCCTGATCATCGGCGAGGCGGTGACCGGTATCCCCGCCTACAACCCGCCCCGGGTCGCCGAGAAGGCCGGCAAGAGCAAGGCGGAGGCGTGATGATCCTCGACCACTTCATCGAGAACGACTTCATCCGCGTCACGGAGCGGGCGGCGATCGCCGCCGCCAAGACCATGGGTCTCGGCGACCGCGAGCGCTCCGACCTGGTCTCGGTCGAGGCGATGCGCACCGAGCTCGAC
>JAHDVN010000236.1 GCA_023384635.1 Thermoanaerobaculia bacterium | reverse complement strand
AACCTCGCCGGGGGCCGGTGGGGGAGCGGGCTCGGCCACCGCCGCGGCGGCGGCCACCTCGCCCGGGCTGCGCACGGCGTGCCGTGCGATCTCGATCCGGACCCCCTCCGTCGCGGCGAGGGCGCGCGCCACCTCCCGGCTGACGCGGGCGAGCTGGACGGCGAGGGCGTGGGAGTCGAGGTCGCCGACCGCGACCTTGGGGATCGGCGGCAGCGGCGGCAGCGGCGGCGCCGCCTCCCGGGCGGCCGGCCGCACCGGCCGCGCAGCCCTCGCCTCGGGGGCTGGCACGAACTCCAGGCCGCCGAAGAACGGGAAGGCGTCGCCGAGCTGGGCGAGCACCACCGCCGAGAGCTCCCGGTCGTCCTCCGAGCGCCCTTCGAGCCAGACCTCGGCGGGCAGCTCCCGCAGGCGGTCCAGACGCCGGCCGACTCCGGTCGCAGCGCTCGCCACCCGCAACTCCATCTCGCGGGCCATGAGTCCGGCCTCCACCTCCGCCGCCTCGCGCAGCGCCCTGCGGGAGCCGAGGTGCGAGGTGACGACGATCGCCGCGAGGGGGACCGCGGCGAGGAGGAAGAGGACGAAGGCGAGGCGCAGGCGCAGGCTCATGGGGCGGTTCCGGGGCGGTCCCCCCTCGATACGCGCCGGCGGGCCGAAGGTTGCCCTCCCGGGCCTCCCCGCCTCAGGCCGGGGCGGCGGCGGCGGCGAGCGCGGCGGTGTCGATCTGCCAGTGGCTCGCGTGCCAGGCCACGGCGCCGCCGCGAAGCAGGAGGACCTGGGGCGACTCGTGCCGGACCCCGGTCTCCCCGGCGATCTGCCGGCAGAGCTCGCGCGCCGTCTGGACCTCCACCAGCGCGAAGTGATCCGGGGCGATCTCCGGGCGCGCGGTGGCGAAGTGCTCGAACTCGCGCCGGGCGGCCTTCGAGATGCCGCAGCTCGTGCTGTGCTTCATCAGCCAGACCGGCCTCTCGCCGGAGAGCGCGAGGAGCGCCTGCCAGCGCTCGGAGGTGGAGACGAGCTCGATCTCGGCCATTGGACGGCTCCGCGCGTCAGGGGGGCGAGAGGACCGCCCAGGCGGCGCCGCCGGCGGCGGCGACGGCGGAGGCGAGGACGAGCCGCGGGGCGCGCAGCGGCGCGCCGTCGTGGGGCACGACGGCGAGATCCGGATCGGGCTCCCCGAAGCCGGCGGTCGGCCAGCTCGCGTCCCCTCCGGCGGCCAGCACGGCGGCGGCGAGGAGCCCGCCGCCGAACTCCCCGAGCGTCCCCTTGGGCGCCAGCACCGGCGGCGGCCCGCCCGCGAAGAGCGCGCGCAGGAGCCCCGCTTCGAGGCGGTCGCCGCCGGGCGAGCCGGAGGCCGAGGCGACGACACGGTCGACGGCGTCCGGGGCGAGCCCGTACCGGGCGAGGCCGCGGCGCGCCGCCGCCGCCAGCCGCGCGGGCTCCCGCCCCCAGCCGAGCGGGGGCGCCGACGGGTCGAACGCCCCCCAGGCGCCGAGCAGCCGCGCCCGCACCCGCGCCCCCCGCGCCGCGGCCGCGGCCGGCGACTCCAGGACGGCAACCGCGGCCCCCTCGGTGGCGATCGCCCCGGCGCGCCGCCGGTCGAACGGCCGCGCCGCCTCGCCCCCGGCCGCCCCCGGGCGGGCCAGGAAGCGGAAGCGGTCGAGCAGGGCGTGGAGAAGCGGCGTGAGCTCGTCGACTGCGCCCACGAGGACGCGGTCGGCCAGGCCGCGCGCGATCAGGCGCGCCCCCTCGGCGAGCGCGAGGAGCGGCCCCGCCTTGCGCTGGGTGAGGGTGAGGTTCGGTCCGAGGGCGCGGCAGAAGAGGGCCATCTGGGAGGCGGGAGCGCTCGCCACCGACTCGGTGAAGAGGCTGGGCGAGGCCTGCTCCGGCCCCTGCCGGAGGATCGCGTCGAGGAGCTGCTCGGTGATGCGCACCGGCCCGTAAGCGGTCGCCATCACGATCGCGGTCGTGGCGAAGCCCGGCTCCTTCTCCACGAGGCCGGCGTCGGCGAGCGCGGCGCGGGTGGCGGCCACCGCGAGGCGCGACGGATAGCTCATCCGCCGCGCCAGCGCCGCCGGCACCTCCGCGGCCAGCCGGTCGGCGGGCACGAGCCCGGCCAGGCGGGCGCCGGCGGGGCGGTGGAGGCCTCCGCCGCGGTCGACTTCGGCGAGCTGCGGGCGGCCGGCCGCCAGCGCGGCCGAGAGCTCGCCCGCGCCGACCCCGTGGGGCCCGATCCAGCCGAGGCCGGTGACGAGCACCGGGGCGCTCATCCCTCCTCCTCCGCGACGCCGGCCAGCACCACCGCGCCGTTGCTGCCGCCGAAGGCGAAGTTGGTCGAGAGCGCGACCGCCCCGGCGGGGAGCGGACGCGGCGCGCCCAGCACCAGGTCGACCGGCCCCGCCGGGTCGACCTCGCCGCCGCCGGGGGTCGGGTGGACGAGGCGCGCCCCGAGGCAGAGCACCGTCGCCACCGCCTCCACCGCCCCGGCCGAGCCGAGGAAGTGGCCGATCGCCCCCTTCGTCGAGGTCACCGGCAGGCGCGCGAGCCGCTCCCCGAAGACCATGGCGAGCGCCGCCGCCTCCGCCGCGTCGTTGAGCGGCGTGCCGGTGCCGTGGGCGTTGACGAAGTCGATCCGCCCGGGCGGCACTCCGGCGTCGGCGAGCGTCGCCTCGATCGCGCGGCGGATCCCCTGGCCCGAGGGGTCGGGGGCGGTCATGTGGTGGGCGTCGCAGGAGGCGCCGGCGCCGAGCAGCCGGGCGAGCGGCCGCGCGCCGCGCCGCCGGGCGTCCTCCTCGCGCTCGAGGATCAGGATCGCCGCCCCTTCGCCGATCGTCATCCCCTCGCGCCCGGCGCGGAACGGGCGGCAGGCGACCGGGTCGACGGCGCGCAGCGAGTTGAAGCCGGCAAAGGTGAGCTCGCAGAGAGCGTCGGCGCCGCCGGTCACCGCGACGTCCACCGCACCCGTGGCGAGGTCGTCGAGGGCGCCGCCCAGGGCGAGCGTGGCCGAGGCGCAGGCCGAGGAGATCGTCGTCACCGGCCCCGTGGCGCCGCAGGCGCGCGCCACCGCGTCGCCGGGGCCGCTCGTCTGGTGGGAGACGAGCCAGTGCAGCCGGGGCCTCCCGCCGCCGCCGGTGAGCTCCTCGTGGAAGCGCTCGGTCTCGAAGGTGCCGCCGGTCGAGCAGCCGAAGTAGACACCGGCCTCCCGCCCCGCGAACCCGGCCGGGAGGCCCGCCCCGGCGAGCGCTTCGGCGAGCGCGGCGAGCGCGACGCCGCCGGCGAGCGAGGCGCCGCGGAAGGGTGGCGGGGGCACGGCCTCCGCCGGCACCTCGCTGGCGGAGCGGGTGCGGTGGCGGCCGGGGTCGAAGCGAGTGATCTCGCGGATGGCGCTCACACCGGAGAGGAGGCCGCGCCAGAGCGTCTCCACCCCGGCGCCGTAGCCGGAAACCGCGCCGATGCCGGTGATCGCGATGCGGGGTCGGCGCGCGGCGGCCACCTCAACGCCCTCCCCCGGCCGCCGGCCGGAGCCGCTCGACGAGCGAGACCACGCTGCCCACCGATTCGAAGGTGTCGCTCGCGACCTCCTCGGTCGGGACCACGATGCCGAACTCCCGCTCGAGCGCGACCACCAGCTCGAGCACGTCGATCGAATCGAGCCCCAGCCCGTCGCCGAGGAGCGGGGTGGAGAGGTCGAGGCTCCCCAGGTCGAGCCCGTCGAGCCGCAGCGCGTCGACGAGCAGCTCGCGGATCCGGTCGGCGAGCTCCCCGCCGGCCGCCTCGGCCACCCTCGGTGCCGGGCTAGGCGAGGAGGGCGTCATCGGTCCGCTCCCGGGGGTAGATGCGCGGCACCAGCTCGACGTGTCGCTGGAGTCGGGCGAGGAGGAAGAAGAGGGCGATCCAGAGGCGATTGACCGGCCCGGGCCGCCAGCGGCCGCCGAGCACCGTCACCACCGCGGCGAAGATGCGGGGGTGCGCCCCGGGCTGGAAGAAGAGGTCGCGGAAGCCCGCGCTGTAGAAGGCGAGCACGAAACGGCGGAACGCCTCGTAGCGCGCCCGCTGCCGCCGCTCGAAGGCGGCGAAGGCGGCGCGGCCGGTCTCCCCGCGCGCGAGCGCCCGGTCGAGCGCGTCGGCGGCCTCGATCCCCGAGTCGAGCGCGATCGCCACCCCGGAGGAGAAGACCGGGTCGAGGAACGAGCCGGCGTCGCCGGCGAGCAGGAAGCGGTCCCCGGCGTAGGCCGAGGCGGCGTAGGAGAACTCCTTCTCGACGCGCGCCGGCCGGGCGAGCTCCGCCTCGCGCATCAGCTCGGCCATGGCGGGCGTACCGGCGACGGCGTGCGCGAGCATCCCCTCGTGCGACCCGCGCGGCAGGCGCTCGAAGAGCGGCTTCGGGAGCACGACGCCGACGCTCGTGACCCCCTCCCGCAGCGGGATGACCCAGAACCAGCCGGCGTCGGCGCGGGCGACGATGCGGATGTCGCCGGCGCGCCGCCCCTCGAGCGGCGGCACCCCGCGGTAGTGGGCGTAGACGGAGATGTTGGCGAGCCGCGGATCGACCCGGCGCAGGCCGAACTGGCGGGCGAGGAGGCCGGCGCGCCCGGAGGCGTCGACGGCCGCGGCGGCGCGCGCCCGGTACTGGGCGTCCTCCTCGTCGCGGAAGGTGACCTCGACGCCCCGGCCCGCGAAGTCGCAGGCGAGGACGCGGTGCCCCGGACGCACCTCCACGCCCACGGCGGCGGCGCGGTCGAGCAGGATCTCGTCGAGCACCGCGCGCTCCACCTGCCAGGTCTGGGGCTCGGGGAGCTCTCCCGAGGCGGAGAAGTCGGCGTAGCGCTGGAACGAGCCGTCGTGGGTGAGAAAGGAGGCCCCCCACTTGGCCGGGAAGCCGGCGGCGCGGACCGCCTCGGCGACGCCCAGCGCCGCGAACGCCGCGTTGGTGGTCGGCAGCAGCGACTCGCCGATGTGGAAGCGCGGGAAGCGGTCGCGCTCGACGAGCAGGACCCGGCGGCCGTGCCCGGCGAGGCGGATCGCCGCGGCGGTTCCGGCCGGCCCGCCGCCGAGGACGATGGCGTCGAAGTCGCGGGGCGGGCCGTCGGTTGCGGACATGCGGGGGGTGGTTTCGGCGTGGCGCCGCGGGGCTCGGAGCGGCGGCGAAAGTATACTGCGCAGGCGGGCGCGAGCCGCCCGCGGACGACTCCTCTCCCGGCCCGCCGTGCCCCCCTCCGATCCGCTCCTCCAGGCCTTCGACCGCCTCGCCGCGGCGCGCCCCGAGGCGATCCTGGTGGCGGGGCTCGACCACCGCGCCACGGTGGGCGAGGTGGAGGGTGCGGCGGCGGCGCTCGCCGGCCGCCTCGCCGCCGAGCGGTGGGGAGCGGGGTTGCTGGTCGGCCTGGCGGCGGCCAACGGCCCGGCCTTCCTCGCCGGCTACCTCGCGCTGCGGCGCGCGCGGCTCGCGCCGGTGCTCCTCGACGCCACGGCCCCGCTCGCCGCCCACCACGCCACCCTCGCCGGCCTCGGCGCCGCGGGCCTCCTCGCCGCCGCCGGAGGCTGGGAGCTCGCGCCGGAGCGCTGGCGGCTCGAGCGGCTCGCGCCGGCCGAGCCCGGAGCGGTCGCTCCCGGGACCGGAGCGCTGAAGCTG
>JAHDVN010000235.1 GCA_023384635.1 Thermoanaerobaculia bacterium | reverse complement strand
CGGCGGCGATCCCTTCCAGCATCCAGGCGCGCGAGAGGTTCAGGCCGTCGAGATGGGCGAGCTTCCCGTCGGTGGGGTCGGTGACCACGCCGGGTACGAGCCAGTCGGCGCTGCCGTCGCGCGGCAGCTCCGGGAGGAAGGCCGCGAGCCAGCCGGCGAACTCCGCCGGGGGGAGCACGCGGCGCACCGCGTCGGCCTCCGCCAGACAGGGGGAGAGGAAGTCGTGGCCGGAGGGCTCCCAGGAGAGTGGGCAGCCGCGGTCGGCGAGGTAGAAGCGGCGGATCGTGGCCGCGAAGAGCTCCTCGGCGGCGCGGTCGCCGGCGCCGCGCGCCCAGTCGAGGGCGAGCCCGAGGGCGAAGGCGGTCTGGTCGTGCTCCCCCACCCGGATCGGGTGGCCGAGCTTCGGCAGCCAGTCGGCGAGGCGTGCCACGGCGGTCCGCACGAGCGGCGCCACGGCCTCGGACCAGGCGCGCGCCTCCGGGTCGCCCCACTCCCGGAGCTCGGCCGCGAGCTGGAGCAGCCAGGCGAGGCCGTACGGGCGCTCGAACGAGGCGCGGCCCGTCCCCTCGAGGTAGGTGACCTCGACCGCGAGGTTTGCGGGCGCGAGGCTCTTGGCGAGCGCGGCGCGCGCCGGCGCGGCGAACGGCGCCTCCGGGTGGAGCCGGGCGAGGCGGGCGAGCAGCCAGTGGCCGTGCACCGCCGAGTGCCAGTCGAAGCAGCCGTAGAAAGCCGGGGTGAGGCGGCGCGGCGGCCGCGCGTCCTCGTCGCTCTGCAGCACGTGGGCGATCTTGTTCGGGTACTCCTGGTGGACGCAGGCGAGGGCGAGGTCGGCGAAGCGGCCGGCGGCCCCGGCGTCGAGGGGGACGGGAGCGGGGGCGGCGGGAGGGGTGGCGAGGGCGGCCAGCAGGAGCAGGGTCGGCGGGTGCATGCCCCCCAGCCTAGCCCGGAGCGAGGCCGAGGCCCACCGGTGGCGCGCCAGCCGGGGGGCCGGTTGCCGCAGGCGCGGATTCTCATATAGTGAGTGGAACACTCCGGTTTTGGCCCCCTCCGGGGTGGCCGGCCGGCGACCCCGCTCCCGCGCCGTGGCCTGCGCCCGGCCATCGACCCGAAGAGGAGATCCGGCATGAGAGTCCCGCAGATCCCAACCGCAGCGCTCGCCCGCACGGCCCTCGCCGCCGCGCTGGTGGCGCTCGCCGCCCTCGCCGTCCCCGTGCTCCCCGCGGGAGCCGAAGAGGTGGCGCCCGTCCTCCACACCCCGGCCGACGCGGCGGGCCGCTTCGCCTACCTCGTGGAGTTCGCCGAGCCGGGCCTGCTCGGCCGCGTCTCGCGCGCGCCGAACACGCGGCTCGACGCCGAGAGCGGCGAGGCCCGGGCCGCGCTGGCGCAGATCGCCGCCGAGCAGGGCGAGAGGATCCGCGCCATGACCACGGCCCTCGGCCGCCTGCCGGAGGTGACGCACCACTTCACGGTCATGGAGAGCGGCGTCGGTGTGCGCCTGACGCCCGAGGAGGCCGGAATCGTGGCCGCACTGCCGGGGATCAAGACCGTCGCGCGCGAGCGGCTCTACGAGCTCGACACCTACCGCGGCCCGACGTTCATCGGCGCCGACACGATCTGGGACGGCAGCGCCGTGCCGGGCGGCGTCGGCTCGCGCGGCGAGGGGATGGTCCTCGGCGTCCTCGACTCGGGCGTGGCGCCCACGCAGCCCTCGTTCGTGAACGACCCGGCCTGCGGCCACGGCACCGGCGGCGTGCCGAACAAGCTGCTGAGCTACCTCGACTGCTCCCAGGCCACCGGCCCCGGCGGGATGTGCAACGGCCCGAGCCCGGTCGACACCAACGGGCACGGCAGCCACACCTCGAGCACCGCCGGCGGCAACGCGGTCGGCACCTCGGGGCCGCTGCCCCCGAACCTGCCGATCTCCGGCGTCGCTCCCTGCGCCCATCTGCGCTCGTACAAGGTCTGTCCGGGCACGAGCTGTCCGCAGCTCGACATTCAGGCCGGCATGGCCAGCCTGCTGCTGCACGGCGACGTGGACGTGATGAACTTCTCGATCTCCGGCGGCACCAGCCCCTGGCTCGACAACGACCTCAAGAAGCTCGACATCGTCGACTCCGGTGTGGTCGTCGCGGCGTCGGCGGGCAACACGAGCACGTCGATCCCGAACCCGGTCGGCAACGTCGGGCACCGTGGCCCATGGGTGCTGACCGTCGCCGCCTCGACCCACGACGGCACCTCCGGGGTCGTCTCCGCCTCCGGCCCCGGCACGCCGCCGGCGAACACCCAGGGCCTGCTGGCGAGGCGCGGCTCGGCCTCGCCCGTGGGCGTCGCGATCACCGACCATCCGATCCGGCACTACACCGGGCAGGACCCGACGATGGAGGGCTGCACGCCCGGCGAAGACGGCGTGCCCGCGGGTGCCAACCCGTTTCCGGCCGGCTTCTTCAACGGCTCGGCGGCGCTCGTCCACCGCGGCACCTGTTCGTTCACGAAGAAGATCACCAACGCCTTCAACGCGGGCGCCAACTGGGTCCTGATCCGCAACAACCAAGCGACGCCCCTCTCGATGAACACGGTGGGCCAGCCGGCGGTGCCGGCCTACAACGTCGAGCAGGCGGAGGGGAACGCGCTGGTCGCCTTCGTGGACGCCAACCCGACCGCGGCGACGATCGACTTCCTGCCCAAGGGGGACACGCTGGCCGACTTCAGCCTCCGCGGGCCGACGCCGGCGCCGCTCGCCAACCTCACGAAGCCCGACGTCACCGCTCCCGGCGTGGACATCTACGCCGCGGTGCCGACCAGCGTCGACGCGACCGGCTACGCCAGCTACAGCGGCACCTCGATGGCGAGCCCGCACGTGGCGGGTGCGGCCACTCTGATCCGCGCGGTGCAGCCGACCTGGACTCCGGGCGAGGTGAAGTCGGCGCTCATGATGACGACCTTCAACGGCGGCACGAAGGAGAACGGTTCGACGCCGTGGGACGCCGACGACGTGGGCCACGGCCGCGTCGACCTTTCGAAGGCGGCGCGGGTCGGCTTCGTCATGAACGAGACGAAGGCCAACTACGTCGCCGCCAACCCGGCGATCGGAGGCGACGTCAAGACCCTCAACCTCCCGTCGCTGCGCAACGTCGCCTGCTCGCCCACCTGCCAGTGGACGCGCACGGTGCGCAACACGCTCGCGACGCCCAGCACCTGGACGGCCACCGGGGCCGCGGGTAACCCGCTCTTCGGCCTCACCGTGAACCCGTCGAGCTTCTCCTTCACCGGTGGGCTCGCCGAGACGCAGACGGTGACGATCAACGCCACCGTCTGGGGGGACCTCACCACCGCGGTGGCATTTGGCGAGGTGGTCTTCACGGAGGTCGGGGGCCTGTCGCCGGACCTGCGCTTCACGGTGGCGATCCGCGGCCTCGGCACCGTCGGCCCGCTCTTCTCGAACGGCTTCGAGACGGGGGCGCTGACCCCCTGGTCGGGGCACACGCCGTAGCGGCCGAAGCCGGTCAGCTCCTCGCGCTCTCTCGAAGGCGGCGGCCCTCCGCCGCCTTCTCCGTCTCCGCCCGGTAGAGGGCCACCAGCCGGTCGGCCATGGCGCCGGCCGACCACTCCCGGGCGACCTCCGGGCCCTCCGCAGCGAGCCGCCGCGCCAGCGGGCGGTCGGTGAGCACCCGGGCCACCGCCGCGGAGAACTCCCGCATCTCCTCGCGTGCGACGAGCGCACCGCGGCCGGCGGCGAGCAGGTCGCGGGTGCCCATCTCGGCGGTCGAGACCACCGGCACCCCGAGCGCCATCGCCTCGAGCAGCACGAGGCCCTGGGTTTCGGTGCGCGAGGCGAAGACGAAGGCGTCGCCGGAGCGGTAGCAGTCGAGCAGCGGGCCCCGCCGGTCGAGGTAGCCGATCCACCGCACGCTCTCCCCGAGGTCCAGCTCCGCGGCCTGCTGGCGCAGGGCGGGGAGCGCCGGCCCCTCGCCGGCGAGCACCAGCACGAGGTCGGGGAAGAGCTCGCGGAGGCAGGCGGCGACGGCGAGCAGGAAGCCGACGTTCTTCTCGTGCCCCATCCTCCCGACGTGGACGAGCACCCGCTGCTCCGGGGCGATGCCGTGGGCGGCCCGGAAGGCGGCGGCGTCGCCGCCGGCAAGCTCCTCGGGGCGAACGCCGGTCGGCAGCACCGTCATCGGGGTGCGGACGCCGTAGGCCGCGAGCGCGTCGCACATCGCCGCGGAGGGGACGAGCAGCCGGTCGACCGCCGCGGCCTGGGAGCGGGTGAGGGCACGGGCGAGCCAGCGCAGCGGCCGGGCGGGCAGAAAGGGCAGGTAGTGCTCCAGGTACTGCTCGAAGTAGGTGTGGTAGCTCTCGACCACCGGCACGCCGAGCCGGTGCGCGAGGCGGACCCCCTCGGAGTGCGCGACGAAGGGGGTCTGCACGTGGACGAGGTCCAGCCCTTCCGCTGCGAGCTCGCCCGCGGCGCGACGGAGCGCGCGGCGCACCGGCAGGCGATCCTCCGGATCGAACGGGACGAAGCGGGAGCGGATGCGGTGGACGCCGGGCTCGGGCTCCTCCCCGCGGCCGTAGGCGGGGCAGAGGAGCGGAGCGGCGACCCCCCGGGACGGGAGCTCGCGGCGGAAGGTGACGATCGAAGTCGAGACCCCGTTGACACGGGGGAAGTAGACATCGGAGAGGTGGAGAACGCGCACGCGGGGAAAGCGGCGGGCGGGAGCCCGCGAGAACGGCTCAGAGGAGGAGGAGAGCCCCCCAGGCGAGCGCACCGCCAACCGCCGCTCCCGCGACGACGTCGGAAGGGTAGTGGAGACCGAGCCCCACGCGCGACCAGGCGACGAGCAGCGTGAACGGCACGAGGAGCCACCCGAGCAGGGGGTAGTGGGCGATCGCGGTGCCGCTCAGGGCGACCGCGTGCAGGGTGTGCCCGGAGGGAAAGCTGAAGCGGTCGAGCGGCCGGGCGCCGAGCGCGATCTCACCGTGCGCGAGATACGGACGCGGGCGCGAGAAGAGCCGCTTGAGCAGCGTGGAGACGAGGGTGGCGGCGATGCCGACGGCGGCCAGCCGGGCCACGGCAGGGAGCGCACCGCTCCCCGCGGCGAGCGGCAGCAGGAGGGCGAGCGCGAACCAGGCGGGTCCGTCGCCGAGCCGGCTGGCGGCGCGCAGGGTGGCGGCCAGGGCCGAGCGCCGCTGGACCCGCGCGCAGCGCAGGCAGAGCTCGATCTCCAGGCTGCGGAGCCGGGGGAGGAGGGGGGCCGGGGCCCCGGGGAGGTCGGAGGAGATCGCCACGCGGTCATCCTCGGGCCGCGGTGTGAAGGGGGCGTGGCCGGCCGGTGACAGTTCGCGACGCGGAGGCGGCGAGGGTGTGCCGGCGTGTCGTCCCGCCGGCCCGGCCTCACGGGCCGGGCGTCCGCCGCGGGATGAGATACGGCACGCGGCGGCGGTACTCGGCGAGCGCGGCGGGATGGAAGCGCTGGTAGCGCGCCTCCTTGAGCAGCGGCCCGAAGACGCAGTAGGCCGTCCACAGGAGGGCGAGCAGCAGGTGGTCGGGTGTCCACACCGGTCCGCTCCAGAGGGTCAGCGCGAAGCCGAGGTAGATCGGCTGGCGGACGAAGCGGAAGAGCCCCTGGGGCGGGAAAGCGGGGTAGGCGGGCGGCACGCCGCGGAAGAGGGCGCTCCAGCCGAGGAAGCCG
>JAHDVN010000234.1 GCA_023384635.1 Thermoanaerobaculia bacterium | reverse complement strand
TTGAAAGGATTGGTGGAGCTGATCGGGATCGAACCGACGACCTCTTGAATGCCATCTAAGAGCAAGGCACGGAGGTTGCAGGAGTTACGGGCGAGGCTGTTCGATTCCAGTACGATTCGGACCTCGAAAGGAGAGCGGAGATGACCTGGCAGCGGTGGTTTTCGGTGGTGACGGTGGCCCTGGTGGCCGGGCTCGTGGGGTGCGGCGGCGGGGCGGAACAGGCGGCGGAGACGGAGTTCCTGACGGCCGACAAGGTGGACGCCCTGGTGGCCGAGCAACGCGGCGCGCGAGCCGCCCAGATGGCCGCGCTCGACCGGGAGGCGCTGGAGGTCGTGACGCGGCAGCTCGAGACGCTCGTGATCGAGCGCGGTCAGCTCCGCGAGGAGCTCGCGGCCGCGCGGGCCGAGGCGGAGCGCTACGAGGCCGGTCTGCAGCGCTGCGTTTCCGAGCTCAATCGCACGGGGCGCTCGCAAGTGGGAACGATCGTTCCCGATTCGGGAAGGGCTGCCGCGCCCGCCCCGGCGGCGCGCGCGAAGCTGATCGCGCCGTGGCTGCCGGAGCTCCAGATCGTCGAGGACCGGATCTACGTCAACGCCTACGTCATGAACGAGGGCACGGGCGACGCCGAGGCGCAGGTCACCATCGACCTCCTGCACGACGGCCGGCGGGTGGACTCCTCCACCGTCCCGGCCTGGATCCCCGCTGGATCGACCGACATGGTCTCGGCGGAGTTCCGGCTGCGCACCGGCGAGGTCACCGGCTCCTACGCCGCGCGGGTGCGGTTCCGGTAGTCAGCCGCGGCCGGTGTGGTGCTCCCGAGCGAACGAGAGGGTCTGCCTGAAGATGCTCTCGAAGTAGTACGCGAGGCTCTCCGACCCGTCAGCATCGCTGGTGTCCACCCCGAGATCGTTCAGGATCTGCGCGGCGACGTGGAACGCCTCGTGCGCCAGTGTCCCGGTGTCCTCCACCGAGTCGTCGAACTTCACCGACCAGATGTAGTAGACGCGGGTCTTCACCCCGTCGACGAACGCGTGCTTGAAGTGGAACATCTGACCGAGCGCATCCGGGCAGAGCTTCTTTCGCACCTTTTCGCCGGGCCATGTGACGCGGAGGTGGTCTTTCAGCTCTGCTCGCGTGCCCATGAACGCATAGATCCGCCTCCGGTAGACGTTGTCCTGCAGGGCCAGCACCCGCCCGGGCGCGCTCGGCGGCGGCGCTTTCGGCATCACACCACCTTCGGCACGTAGCGGTTGCCCTGCGTGCTGATCTCGATCGCGTAGGCGCGGCCCTCCGCTACTAGCTCCTGGCAGTAGCGGGTGGCCGTGGACTGCGCCACCCCTAGCTTCCGGGAAAGCGCGGTCACGGCCACCGGGGCCTGCGTGGCGCGGGCGATCTCGACGAGGGCGTCGAAGATCACCTCGGCCTTCGGGCGCTGGTGCTTCTCCACGATCCCGAGCGCCGCGAACTGGCGCTTGAGGTCGGCTTCGATCTCTTCCGCACTCGGCGGGGCGGGCGTGCTACGCGGCTTTCTTGCGGCCAAGACGGTGCGCCTCCATCGGTCGCTGCTTCGGGAGTGGGTAGAGGGTCGGCGTGAAGCGGTAGCCTCCCCAGGCGGACGGGTCGCGCTGCATGAGGACCCCGCCGAGGGACGGCTGGAACCGCCAGTAGTTCGCTTTGATGGCGTAGGGCGTGGCGAGCTGCCAGCAGGGCAGCTGCACGACGTCCTTGTGCTCGCTCGCCTGGTGGAGCCAGTGGTGCCTGTGAGCGCGCACGATCCAGCGCGACTCGTGCGTGCGGTGGGTGCCGCTGGCAATCGTGCTCCAGAGCCCCTCGCGGTCCACCTGCGTGCCCTGGTAGAGCGTCGCGCCGCCCATGGGGTGGTGCGCGACGTTGAGAATCCCCTCGGGCAGCGCGAGGTCGAGCACCTGGGTGCACAGATCCACGCCGAGGGCGTAGTCGAGCGCCAGAAGCGGGTCGCCGTGGCCGTCGTGGTACGGCGTGCCGGTGATCCGGATGATCCGTTCCGCGCGTTTCGTGAACGGGCGCAGGAGCTCGATCGCGCCCTCGACCTGTTCGCGGTCGCTGACCGCGAACACTCCGTGCCCGCCGGACTTCCTCTGTGGGCCCTCGATCAGGTCGCCAGTGAGGATGAGCAGGTTCACCGAGCGCGGCCAGCGCCGCTGTAGGTCCTCCCAGCAGTCGAGCAGGTAGCGGGGGCCGACGAAGCCGGCCTCGGGCAGAGACGGGCGGGGCCACGGGGCCCACCAGCTCCCGGCGTGAAGATCGCCGAGGAAGGCGATCGTCTCAGGGCTGCGGCGGCGCGCCACTCTGCCCCTCCTGGATCAGCTCGTCGGCGTCGCCGATCCGAATCGCTTCCACCTGAGCGACGAAGTCGTCCCAGTCCATGTCGGGGTTCGCCGCCTGGATCTCTCGCCACAGCGCGACGGAGCGGAAGATCGTGTCCACGCCCAACTGCAAGAGCGTCGGGAGGTAGGGGATCAGGGCCGGGGGGATGCTCACGAGACACCTCCGGAGGTCAGGTCGAGGCCGTACTTCGAGGCGAGAGCGAGGAGGCCGAGGATCTCCCGGTGCGCCGCGAGCACGAGCTCGCTCGGACTGGGGGCTGTCTCCCCGGCGGCCATGGCGCGGCCGTAGGCGGCGAGCGCGGCGCGGGCCGCCTCGAGCGAAAGCTCGACGGCCTTCCCGGCGTCCCGGAGCTTGGCCTTCTGCTCGGGCGTGATCGCCCCGGCCGCCGAGGCGCGGCCGACCGCCACCATCGTCGACTCGTAGACCACGGTGGAGACCTGGAGCGCCGTGCCCCAGGTCGCCCACGCCTCCGCCGCGGCGGTGCGGGGCTTCGTGTTGCCCGCGCAGCCCAGCAGGGGCAGGATCGCCAGCGCCACGGCGACGAGGCCGTACCAGGCGCAGCCCTGGCGCCTCACGGCTTCCTCCCCGCTCCGGCCGCGCCGTTGGTCTGGATCGTGTTCGTGAGCCAGGCGCGCAGCACGCCGGCGACTACGAGCGCCGTGGAGACGACGCCCGAGAAGCTGAGCACTTCCTGCCAGCTCCCGAGCTCCTGCCACAGCGGCCCGACGGCCAGGATCAGTGACGCCGCGATCCAGGCGAGGTTCTTGAGGTTCTCCTTCATCACGCCACCTCCGTTTCGTACTGGTCGGGGACGCCGACGTAGCGTCCGTTGATTCGCGCCCACCGAGCCGGTTGCTCGCGGACGTCGACGTGGACGAATCGTTCTCCGGGGTAGATTCCAACCCCCCCAGAGCGAAAGACGGGGACGCGCTTCGCGGCGCGATAGAGGTCGACCACCGACAGGCCGATGGCGCGAATGTCCGCCGCCCGACCTGGCTGCACCTTCTCGATGGCGATGTGCTGGCTCTGCGCGGCTCCGCCGACCGCGGCGTTGTGCTCGGGGCAGCGGCAGCCGGACAGCACGATGATCGGCCGGCCGCCGAGCTGCTCCCGGAGTTTCTCGAGGCCGGCCACCAGGCGAGGGTCGACATCCATCGTTCCGCAGCCGCAGCGACAGCGAAACTCCCTTCGAGAGAAGTGGGGGGAGAGGTCACCCATGACAGTCCTCCTTCTGGCTCACTCCTACCAGCCCTCCTCCTCCGCCGCCGCCTCGGCCGCGCGGGCGGCCGCCCAGCGGTGGTGATCGCCCCGCTGCAGCGCCTCCGAGGCGCCCAGGAGCGCCGGGAGCTGGAGCTGCATCGCCAGGGCGTTGAGGTAGCTGACCGCCAGGCGCATCTCGTCGCGCCGGATCTCCGTCTCGCGGGGGTGGGTGACGGGGTGCTCGTGCGTCACTTGCCGCCACCCTTCCGACCCGAGAGCCACCGGCTCAGGAGCGAGCCGAGCAGCGCGGCGATCCCCACGCCCACGGCGACCTTCTTGCGGTCGTCCTTCTTGCGCGTGGACCTCCCCGGCGCGGGGCCAGGAACGGGCCCAGGAGGGGCGATCGGCTCCGGCGTGACCGGTGCCCCCTCCTCGCCCGGGATCGTCAGCGAGACGCCCTCCAGGCTCACGGAAAGGTCGAAGATCACGTCCCCTCCCGGCAGCGGCATGGAGACCGGCGCCCGGCCCTCCCGCTCCGCCCAGGCGGTCGTGCCATCTACCCAGGCGCGGCCGGGTCGGACGTAGTCCGTGCCCTTCGCCTTCCGCCAGCCGGGGTCGCCGCAGAGAAAGCCGGTCGAGCCGTCCTTCCACCAGGCGCAGGCGTCGAGGTGGGCGGTGGAGCTCCCCCGGGCGACCTCGGAGATCGTCCACACCCCCTCGGAGGTGCGCACGATCCGGAACGGCACCGGCGGCAGCCAGAGCCAGCCGGAGACCTCACGCAGCGCCGCCGGCTCGTGCGACCGGGCGCGGCGGAGCGTCTCCACCTCCGTGGCGGTGCAGCCGAGCGGCGCGTCCGGCGCGGGGGCCACCTCGTCGAGGGCGCGCAGCCACTCCCACCACGTCTCCCAGGGCTGGCGCGGCGTCTCGAGATGGAGGAGCGAGATCATGACCGGCGACATCGCGCTCTCCTGCAGGTACTGCCAGCGCCCCCACTCCGTGGCATCGCGCGTCCGCTGACAGCCGCGGTCGCCGCTCCAGGCGATGAACGGATCCCACCAGGGCAGGAGCGCGCCGTCGCCACGGATCGCCGCGCCGCGGTCGGCGTTGCCCTCGGCTACCTTGTGGTCGGTGATCTGCCGCCCGGGGCCGTCGCCCGCGGCGAGCACGAGCGCCACCGCGTGCGAGCGCAGCCAGCCGCGCAGGAGCTCCGCCTCCTCCCGCCAGCCGAGGAGCACGGCGAACCGGTAGAGGCAGAGGTGGGTCATGTAGTTCCAGAGCGGGTAGACCCGCCCGAATACCTCGATGCCCTGGTACTGGCCGTGCCGCTCGTGCTGGAGCCGGCGGTAGACGAGGCCGCGCATCTCCTCCATGCGGGGGGGAGGGGCGTTCTCCTTCATCCGCGCGCGCAGCTCGGTGAACCAGGCGGCGAGCTTCAGGTTCTCCGAGTCGAAGCCGGTCTCGGCGTCGAGCACCAGGTTCTTCCCGATCCAGTGGCGCATCGTCGCCGGGGCGGCGTCGCCCTGGATCGTGCGGGTCAGGTTGTCGAAGAGCGGGTCGGCCATCGCGTCCCCCTACGCCACCCGGCAGACGAGCGTGAGCTCCACCTTGGCCGGGTTGCCCCCGGTGGGGTGCTCCACGGTGTCGAAGCGGACGAGCTGGCCCTTCCGGAGCTCGCGGACCTCGGCCACGCCCGTGCGGTGGACGAGGGTGGTGGCGTCGTAGGCGATCGCCGGGCGCTGGTCGTCGGTGGCCTTCGAGGTGTAGGCGGTCGTGCCGTCCACGAACCACTCCCCCGCCGTCTGCCCCGCCGAGCCGCCGCCGTTGTCGGAGACGCGGAAGACCACCTCGTCCACGTAGAGCAGGTCGTGCTCGACCTGGAGCTCGTCCACCTCGCCGGGGCTCCCCGGCGTGGCGCCGGCGAGCCGGAGGCAGACGGTGCGCCCGGCGTACCGGCGGCGGTCCACGATCGCCGTCACGTCAGTGGCGTCGGTCGTGACCTCCCAGAAGAGGAGCGCCGTGGACTCCGGCGGGGTTTCCGTGAGCGTCACCTCGAACAGCCCGGAGACGAGCTGCCAGATGTAGGAGGTGTCCGAGGCGTCGAGGGTGAGGGTGGTCGGCCCGTAGTG
>JAHDVN010000233.1 GCA_023384635.1 Thermoanaerobaculia bacterium | reverse complement strand
GACACCTTCTGGCTCGACGAGGACGAGGACGGGATCTTCGACCCGAGCGATCGGCCGATCGGCGGCGTGACGGTCAACCTGGTCGACGACCTCGGCAACGTCGTCGGCACCGCGACCTCCGGCTTCGACGGGACCTTCACCTTCTCCGGCGTGCCGGACGGGGACTACACGATCGTCGTCACGGACAACGGCGGCGAGCTCGCCGGCCGCCAGCGGACGACTTCCTTCGCGGCCGCGGGGGAGCGGGCGATCACCGTCGCGGGCGCCAGTTTCACCGGCGAGAGCTTCGGCTACTCCCAGCCGGGCCTGATCGGCGACCGGATCTGGAGCGACACCGACGGCGATGGGGTGCAGGACCCGGGCGAGGCCGGCCTCGGCGGCATCACCGTCCAGCTCGTCGGGCCCGGCGCCGACGGCCTGCTCTTCACCGGCGACGACGTCGTACTCGGAACCACGACGACGGATGCCAGCGGCTCCTACGAGTTCGCCAACCTCCCGCCGGGCAGCTACGGCGTCAACGTCCCGGCGCAGGCGGCGCTCGCCGGCTTCACGCAGACCGGCGACCCGAGCGTGCCGGACGCCCCCTGCGGCGGGGCCTGCGATCAGCGGGGCGCGAGCTCCCTCGCCCTCGGCGCCACCGACCGCAACCTCGACTTCGGCTTCCGCGACACGACCCGCCCCGACATCTCGGGCACCGTCTTCCAGGACGGCGACCTGGACGGCGTCGAGGACGCGGGCGAGGCGGGGATCGCCGGAGTGCAGGTGGCGCTCGTCGCCGCCGGGACGGACGGGATCTTCGGCACCGCCGACGACGTCGTGGTGGCGAGCACCTTCACCGACGCCAACGGCGACTACGTCTTCCGCGACGTGCAGGACGGCAGCTACCGGGTCGAGGTGCGCGACGGCGGCGGGGTGCTCGACGGCTACCAGCTCACCAGCGGGCGCGACCAGATCCCGGTCACCGTGGCCGGGGTGGACATCGCCGACGTCGACTTCGGCTACGCGCGCGGCACCGCGACCGGGGCGATCGGCGACACCCTCTTCCTCGACGTCGACCCGCCCGGGCCGAACGGCCCCGACGGCCTGCCCGGCCCGACCGAGCCGCGCCTGCCCGGGGTCACCGTGCGCCTCTACGAGGACACCGACGGCGACGGCGTGCGCAGCGCCGGCGACACTCTCGTGGCAACCACGGTAACCGACGCCAACGGCGAGTACCTCTTCTCCGGCCTGCCGCCGGGCAGCTACCTCGTCGACCCGGACGAGACGACGCTGCCGCACACCGCCCCCGGCGACCTCGTGGAGACCACCTACCAGCCGGGGCTGAACCCCTCGCGGGTGATCAACCTCGCCGACGGCCAGCGCTTCGAGGGGGCCGACTTCGGCTACCGCCCGGCGGACGGCACCGTGGTGCTCGGCGACTTCGTCTGGTACGACGCCAACGGCAACGGACTGGCGGACCCGGGCGAGGTGGGGATCCCGGGGATCGAGATCCTGCTCTACGGCGCCGGCCCCGACGGGATCTTCGGCACCCCCGACGATCCGCCGTCCCCGTTCACGACCACCACCGGGCCGGACGGCACCTACCTCTTCACCGGCCTGCCGCCGGGCCCGTACTTCCTCACGTACGACCAGGCCGACATCACGGCGCTCGGGCTCGTCAACGACCCGACCAACACCGGCCCCGGCCAGACGACCTACTCGTTCACCGCCGTGGCCGGGGACGTGATCTCCACCCTCGACTTCGGCTTCGACGGCGGCACCTTCGGCTCGATCGGCGACCGGATCTGGCTCGACGTGGACGGCGACGGCGTGCAGGACGCCGGCGAGCAGGGCCTCGGCGGGGTGACCGTCAACCTGCTCGACAGCACCGGCACGGTGATCCTCGCCACCACGACCACCGACGCGAACGGCAACTACGACTTCGTCGGCCTGCCGGCCGGGAGCTACCGCGTCGACGTCACCGACATCGACGGCGTGCTCGCGGCCCTGAACCCCAGCGCCACGAATCCGACCGGGGCGATCGTGCTCGGCGTCGGCCAGAACTACGACCTCGCCGACTTCGGCTACGTCCCCTCGGGGGGCAGCGGCACCATCGGCACCTCGATCTGGCACGACCTCGACGCCGACGGCTTCCGCGATCCGCTCGAGCCGCCGATCGAGGGGGTGACGGTCGACCTCTTCTTCGACACGAACGGCAACGGGCTCTTCGACCCGGGCGTCGACAACCGGATCCGCACCGTCACCACCGACGCCAACGGCGAGTTCGAGCACCTCGGGCTGCCGGCCGGCACCTACTTCGTGCGCGTCACCGACACCGCGGGGGTGCTCGCCGGCTTCACCAAGACCACCGGCCCGAACCCCGGCCAGGACGACAACAGCCAGGCGAATCCGTACCGGGTGGATCTCACGCCCGGCTCGCCGAGCGACGTGACAGCGGACTTCGGCTACCGGGACGACCAGGGCGGGCCGCTCTCGATCTCGGGGACGGTCTTCCTCGACGCCAACGTCAGCGGCACCTACGAGCCCGGCGCGCCGGAGCTCGAGCAGCCGGTCCAGGCGGCGGTGCTGCGGCTCTACCGGATCGTCGACACCGGCCCGCAGCTGGTCGGGATCACGACCGCGGACGCCTTCGGCAACTACACCTTCGGCGACCTGCCGCCGGGCGAGTACGAGGTGCGCGTGGACGTCACCTCGACCGCCGCCGACGGCTTCCTCCAGACCACGCAGACGACCACCGGCGGCGTGCAGCCGGTGACGCTCACCCTCGTCGGCGGCAACTCGACCGGCAACGACTTCGGCTTCTACGACGGCGGTATCACGACCACACCGGTGACCCTCGCCGCCTTCGCGGCCGAGGGGGACGAGAGCTACCTCACCGCGCGCTGGACCACCGCCACCGAGGTCGGGCACGTCGGCTTCCGCCTCTGGATCTGGCGCGACGGCGCCTGGCAGCGCCTGAGCGAGGAGCTGCTCCCCGGCGGCGAGGGCGACTCTCTCGACCTGCGCAGCTACGAGGTCGCCTTCGCGCGGCCGGGCGGTCGCTCGCTGCTGCTCGAGGAGATCGACGTGCTCGGCATCTCGCGCTACCACGGTCCGTTCCTCGCCGGCGAGCGCTACGGCCACGAGGAGCTCGCCCGGGAGCCGATCGACTGGGCGAAGATCGGCCGCGAGCACGAGACGAAGGCGGTGGCGCGCGCTGCGCTCCAGCGTCAGGAAATGCTCCGGAGCCCGTCGCCGGTGCTGCTGATGAAGACCGGCACCGCCGGCGTCCACCGCGCCACCTACGAACAGCTCGCGGCCGCGGGCCTCGACCTGCTCGGGACCGACCCGGCCGCGATCGCGGTCACGCGGCGGGGGAGCGCGGTGCCGGTGCGGGTGGAGGCCTCGGGCCCGTTCGGCCCCGGCGCCTACGTGGAGTGGCTGGCCGAGGGGATCGACACCCTCTACACCGGCACCGACGTCTACCGGATCTCGGTGGCGCCGGAGCTCGCGCTGCGGGTGCCGGAGGAGCCGGCGGTGGCCGGCGGGGCGGTGGCGACCTCCTACCGCGAGCCGATGCGCATCGAGCGGCAGCGCCGGTACGACTTCGGCTCGCCGACCGGCGACCCGTGGTACGACACCGCGATCCTCGCCTACACCTCGCCCCGCTCCGCGGCGTTCCCTTTCGTGCTCGAGGGGCGGCTGCCCGGGGAGGTGGCGCTCACCGTCGACCTCGTCGGCGTCACCAACTGGGAGCTCGCGCCGGACCATCGCGCGCTCGTCCGGGTCAACGGCACCCAGGTGGGAGACGAGCTCGTCTTCGACGGCCGGGAGACGGCGTCGCTCGCCGTGGCCGTGCCGGAGTCCTACCTGCTGCCGGGCACGAACAGCCTCGAGGTGGTGCTGCCGGGCGACACCGGCGCAGAGTTCGACCTCGTGAACGTGGACGGCTTCACCGTCGACTACCCGCGCCACCTGGTCGCCCGCGACGGGCGGTTGGAGTTCACCGCTGCCGCGCCGGCCTTCGAGGTGGCCGGGTTCGCGAGCGACGCGATCGGGGTCTACCGCGAGGCCGGCGGCGCCGTCGAACGGCTCACCGGCGTGCAGGTGGTGGGCGTGCCGGGTGACTACCGGGCCCGCTTCCCCGGCTTGGCCTCGCCGGCGCGCTACGTCGTCACGGCGGAGGCCGCGATCCGCATCCCGGCGCTCGCGCCGGCGCGGCCGCCGGCCGGCCTGCTCGAGGGGCAGGGCGAGCTGCTCGTGATCTCCCACCCCGACTTCCTCGACGGGCTCGCGCCGCTCCTCTCGCACCGTGCTTCGCAGGGCTGGGCGGTGAAGCTGGTCGACGTGGAGGACGTCTACGCGGAGTTCGGCCACGACCTCTTCGACCCGGCGGCGATCCGCGCCTACGTCGCGGCGGCGGTGGCGGAGCTCGGGACGCGCGCGGTGCTCCTCGTCGGCGGCGACAGCTACGACTACCGCAACTACCTCGGATTGGGCAGCCTCAGCTTCGTGCCGTCGCTCTACGCTCCGACCGGGGACATCGTCCGCTACGCGCCGGCCGACTCGCTCTTCGCCGACCTGGACGGCGACAGCGTCCCGGACGTCGCGATCGGGCGCTTCCCGGTGCGCACCTCCGCCGACCTGGACGCCCTCGTCGAGAAGACCTTGCAGTACGAGGAGGAGAACGGGCGGCGGAGCCTCGTGATGGTGGCCGACGGCTACGATGCCCCGACGCGGTTCAACTTCTCGCAGGTCAGCGATCAGCTCGCGACCCTGGTGCCGGGCGGCTGGCAGGTCGACCGCATCGACCTCGACGTCGCGGGCCCGGCGGCGGCCCGGGCCGAGCTGCTCGCGCGGATGGACGCCGGCCCGGCGGTGCTCAGCTTCATGGGGCACTCCGGGCCGACCCTCTGGACCTTCGACGGGCTGTTCAACAGCGCCGACGCGGCCGGGCTGGCCAACTTCGGCCTGCCGACCGTGGCGATGCAGTGGGGCTGCTGGACGACCTACTACGTCGAGCCGGCGAACAACACCCTGGCCCACCGGCTGTTGCTCAGCGGCGACCGCGGCGCCGCCGCGGTGCTCGGGGCGAGCACGCTCTCCGAGGCGCGCTCCGAGCGGGCGATGAGCCTGGAGGTCTTCCGGCGCGCCTTCCAGTCCGGCACCAGCCTCGGCGAGGCGGTGCTCGGCGCCAAGCGCAGCCTGGTGGCGAGCGGCAACCCGGCGGTGCTCGACGTGCTCCTCGGCTGGAACTTCCTCGGCGACCCGACCCTCGGCCTCGGCACCACCGACGGCGCCGGCGGCGACCTCGTCACGGACGGCTTCGAGAGCGGCGGCTTCACCGCCTGGTCGGCGGTGCGATAGGGACGTTCACGCTCCGGGGCCCGCGGGCCCCGGAGCGCGCCCCGGCTCCGTCCGGCCGCCCGGGGCGGCGCTGTCCGGGCAGGGCGGACGCGGCTTCCTGCTACGATTCGGCGGTCGCGAGCCCGCACCGGCGGGCCCTGCTCTGTCGATTGTCAGCGCGTTCGGTGCTCGCGGCCCGAAGGAGGCCCCGATGCCCGAGCACCGCGACCCCCGATCCCGACCGGCCCCGAAGCAGAGATCCTGGCTCGCGCGAGGGTTCGCGCAGGCGCTATCGCTCCTCCTCGGCACCGGCCTGCTGGCGGCGCCTGCCGCTGCCCTCGTATACACCTACGAGAACACGACCGGTGGAGCGATA
>JAHDVN010000232.1 GCA_023384635.1 Thermoanaerobaculia bacterium | reverse complement strand
GCGAAGATCCGCGAGCGGATCGTCTGAAACGGGACCGGGCTCGCTTCAGGCGAGCTCGAGCTCCCACTCCTCGAGCAGGCGCAGCACGCAGCGCACGGCGAGCGCCACCGCGTCGTCGTCCCCTCCTGCCTCCGGCGGCGGAGGGTTCTCTCCCGCGCCGCGCAGGAGCGTCACGGAAGCAGCGCGCGCGGGCGCGCTGCCGAGCGCCGCGGCCTGCCGCAGCAGCGCCTCCGGCGCCGCGACTCGCGAGAGGAGCGCCTCCGGCGGTCCGGGCGGCTCGGCGTCGGCGCGAAGCATCTCGACCGCGACGCTCGCGGGCCCGTCGCCCTCCCGGGCGTCGAGGAAGATCACCGCGGCGGCGCGCGCCAGCTCGGCGAGCAACGCCGGCGCAGCGCCCGCGGCGTGCGCCATGCGGAGATCCGGCCGCTCGCCGGCGATCCGGCCGGCGATCTGGTCGGCGAGGCGCGGGGCGAGCGGCGCGCCGGTCGCGGGGCCGGGGTCGAGGACGACGAGGAGGCTCTGCATCGGAGGGTCCGCGGTTCCCCAGCATGGTACGGATTCACCGCCGCCCGCGCGCCACCCGCCGGGGGAGCGCGGGGCGGGGCGGGAGCCGACGCCGCGGGGTGGGGCCGCGAGCGGGGTGCCGGGAACCCCCCGGGCGGCGGAGAGCCGCTGGGATAGGCTCGCTCTCGCGATGACCCGCACGCTCCCCTTCGACGCCTTCTGGAACTGGCTCCTCGCCCACCCGAACTGCATCCTGCGGGCGGGGACCCCGGAGGCGGTGCTCTACGACGACGACGACCTGCACTGGCACTTCGCCAGCGAGGGACCCGAGCGGCTCGTGGTGCAGCTGATCCGCGGCAAGCGCCTGCAGTCGGAGCTGATCGTCGAGCCGGAGCAGGTGGCCTACGTGGAGGCGACGCCCGGCGACACGGAGGGCGAGTTCGTCTTCGACCTCCTCACCGAGAGCGAGAACGAGCGCTTCTCGGCCTGGTTCTTCGTCCTCTCCCACGCCTTCGAGCCGGAGTCCGGGCACGGCACCCCGGCGCGGGTCCACCTCAACTGAGATCGCGCGAGCGAGACGAGAAGAGGCCGCCCCGCGGGTGCGGAGCGGCCTCGTTGTTGCAGTCCGGCGCGCCGCGCCGGGCTCGCTTCAGTTGACCGGGAAGGCGTCGGGGTCGCCCACGCTGGCGAAGGTGCCCGAGGGGTTGAAGTACTCGCGCACCGCGCCGGTCTCGGTGTCCTCGACCCGGATCGTGAACTCGACGTTCGAGAGCGAGCCGTAGAAGACCCAGAAGGCGCCGTTGGTGCTCTGGCCGTCGAGGACCTTCACCACCAGCTCGCTGATCTGCGGGTGGAAGAACCAGAAGCCGCCGGAGAGATCGCTCTCGCCGGTGGCGCGCGCGATGCCGGTGTTGCCCTGGAAGTCGGCCCAGTTGGCCTCGACGCGGAAGCGGCCGCCGTTGAGGTAGAGGGTGCGGTCGGCCGCGCCGTCGGCGAGCTCGCCGATCGCGAAGACGGTGTAGACCTTGCCGGCCTCGAAGGTGACGCCCGGGATGTAGAGACCGACGATCTGGGTGCCGGCGACGCGCGCCTCGAGGTCGTAGGTGGCGCCCGGGACCTCGCCGGTGGCCGAAGCCTGGAAGGGGGCATTGGCGAAGATCACGGGCCCGCCGGTGAGAGCGACGTCGACCGCCGGGGTGTCCGGCGAGCCGTGGAAGAAGCGCACCCGCGCGTTGCCGGGCGCCGGCGACGAGTTGTTGTCCACGAGGACGATCGGGGTGATGGAGGCCAGGAAGTCGGTGGCGACCACGGTGTAGTCCTGGCCGGCCGCGAGCGTGAGGTCGGCGTCGATCACGAACGGCCCGGCGTTGCCCGCTCCGGCGGGCTCGACCTGCACGTTGTAGGTGCCGGCCGGCACCGAGGCGTAGCCGGTCGCCGCGCCGAAGGCGACGTCGGCGAAGGCGAGGCCGCCGTCGACGCGCACGTCGACGCTCGGCGCGTCCGGGGAGGCGTGGACGACGCGCACCCGAGCGACGTTGCCGGGGTTCGCGGTCTGATTGTCGACGGTGGCGATCACCTGCAGGGGAGTCGGGCCGGCGGCCGCGGGGGCGGCGAGCACGGCGGCGACGGCGGCGGCGGCGAAGAGGCGGAGGGTGCGCATGGCTCGTTTCCTTTCCCTTCTCTGTCGGTCGGGCCGAGGCGCGTGGGGCGCTTTGGCGGTCGATGCCGGACTCTCTTGCCCGGCAGACCGCTCTACGCCCCGTTTCGGAGGGCGGATGAAGCGGACTGGGAGGGTCGAGAGGATCGCTCCTCCCGTGGGTTCACTCGTCGAAGTAGCCCGCGCGGGTGCGCAGCGCGAGGCCGGGACCGCTCGCGCGCACCTCGACCCGGCGCCAGCGGCCGCTCTGCCGCGCGCCGCTCGGGTAGTAGCCGAGCACGTACTGCTCGCGCAGCTCGGCGAGGACCTCGGTGAACGCCGCCTCGGCGTCCTCGATCCGGCCGAGGTCGAGGATCCGCCCGCCGCTCGCGGTGACGAGCCGGGCGAGCCCTTCGATCTCGGCGCGGTGTCCCGCCCGGTCGCGCCAGGCGGAGAGGTGCCCCTCCTCCTGCGCCGCCGCGGCGCCCTCGCGCAGGCGCAGCCAGTAGACGAGCGCCTGCGTTCGCCCGGCGGTCGCGACCACCTCCTCGACCGGGAGCAGGCTGTCGACGTCCACGCCGTCGGAGAGGAGGACCACGACGCGGCGACCCTGGCGCCGCTCGAGCAGCTGGAGGGCGAGGTAGAGGTGGTCGTTGAGCGCCGTGCCGCCGGTCGCCTCGACGCTCTCGAGCCCGCGCTCGAGCACCGCCGTGTCGCGGTTGAACGGGGAGCGGAAGAGGAGCCGGTCGGAGAAGAGGAGCAGCATCGCCTCGTCGAGGGGGGCCATGCCGCGGGCGAAGAGCCGCGCCCCCTGGAGCGCGGCCCGGAGCCGCTCGCCGCGCATGCTCAAGCTCGAGTCGACCATGAGCACCGCGGTGAGCGGGACGTCGCCGCGCTCGAAGGTGACGATCCGCTGGCGGTTCCCCTCGTCGAGCACCGTGAACTGGGCGCGCGGCAGGTCGAGGACCCGGCGCCCGTCGCGCGTGACGGTGACGTAGAGTTGCTGCAGGCGCGCCTCGATTTCGAGATCGACCCGGATGCGCGGCAGCGTCAGCTCGGCCTCGGCGAGGCTGCCGTCCCGACCGTGGGCGACGACGCGGAAGGTCCGGTCGACGTTCTCCTGTCCGACGTCGAGCGGGAAGACCCAGGGCGGCTCGGTGCGGCTCGCGACCAGGCGCCCCTGGAAGAAGAGCTCCACCTTCACGGCGGGAACCGCGCCGCGAACCTCCGCGGCCACCTCGACCGCACCGAAGGCGCCCTGCCCCGGCACCGGGCGGACGATGGCGACGTCGAACGGCGCGGCGGCGGCGGGCGCGACGGCGAAGGCGACGGCGAAGGCGACGGCGAAGGCGAAGGCGAAGGCGAAGGCGAAGGCGAGGGCCCCGAGAGTCGAACGGCGCGCGGTCATTTCGCGGTCTCCCCGCCGGCCGCCTCGAGCGCGGCGGCCAGCACCGGACAGCGCAGCAGCGCGGCCTCGATCGCGGCGCGCCGCTCGGCCTGGAGCGCCTCCTCGGGCCACCGGCCGTCGCGGCGCCGCGGCGAGTCGCCGCGCAGGCGCGACGGCGGCGGGATCCGCTCGAGGTGGGTGAGGGCGGCGCCGCGCCGTCCGGAGCGCTCCTCGGCCCAGGCCCGGGCGACGGCCAGTCCTCCCTCCTCGCCGAGCCGCGCCTCGGCCGCCGCGAGCAGCCGCGCCGCCTCCTCCGCCCGGCGGTCTTCGACCAGGCGGCGCGCCAGCTCCTGGGCCGCCACGGCGGATACCCAGTCGCGCGCCGGCTCCTCCACCAGGGCGCGCAGCTCGCGCTCCGGGCCGCGCTTGGCCCCGGTCCGCTGGTCGACGAGCGCCCGCCGCAGGCGCGCCTCGCGATGGCCGGGCTCGCTCTTGAGCAGGCGGTCGAGGAGGGAGAGGGCTTCGCGGTGCTGCTGCGCCCGCTCGAGCACCACCACCTGGGCGAGCAGGGCCGCCGCGTGGCCCGGAACGAGCTTCTCGGCTTCGGCCGCGAGCTCGGCGGCACGGCGCGGGATCGACGACTCGAAGAGGGTGGCCGCGAGGCCCAGGAACGAGGCCGCGGCCAGGCGGCGATCCTCCGGGTCGGTGGCGGCGCCCGCGTACCGGCGGGTGGCCGCCACGGCCTGCTCGAGCGACTGGCGCGCGAGGCCGGGGTGGCCGGCGCCGAGGTGCGCGGCGAAGAGGCGGCGGTGGAGATCGGCGATGGGGAGCAGCACCTCGGCGTCGCGCGCGGCGAGGCGGGCGACGACGCCGTCCTGGGCCCGGCCGAGATGGCGGAGCGCCTCGCGCCGCTCGCTCGCCACCGCCGCAGCCTCCTGCTCCGCGAGCCAGGCGACGGCGCGCTCCGGAGCGCCGGCTCCGAGCTCCACGAGCGCCGCGAGGTAGGAGGCGGCGAAGGCGCGCTCGAGCTCCGCGGCCCCGGCGCTCTCGGCCGGGGACGGCTCCGGGGGCGGGGCGCCGGCCGCTTCGGCGGCCACCGGAGCGCCGACCTGGGCGAAGAGCGCGGGCCAGCCCCGGGGAGGCAGCGCGGCTCCGGACGGGACGATCGCCACCCTCGCTCCGGCCGCCGGTGCACCGGCCAGCGCGAGCCGGTAGAGCCCCGGCGGGGCGGCCAGCGACGGCAGCTCGAAGAGGGCGACCCCTGGCGAGGCTCCGCCGGCGGCGGGCAGGGCCTCGCCCGCCGCGACCGGCGACGACGCCCCTTCGGCCGTGAGCTCGACTCGCGGCGCAGCCTCCGGAGGAGGCCAGACGGCGATCCGCCCGCCCCCCTCCGGGCGGGCCGCGGGCAGGGCCGAGGGGCCGGCGGCGAGGAGCGCGGCGAGGAGCGGGGAAGGCGTTTCGGGGATCGTTCCCGACCGGACCTCGACCCACGGCTCCGCCTCCGGCGGCGGGAGGAGCGCGAAGGCGCCGGTGGCGGCGCCGGCCTCGACGTCCACCTTGCGCACGCCGAAGGCGCCGCTCGCGCGGTGCCGCACGAGCACGCGCAGGCTCTGGAGCCCGGCCGGCAGCGCGAGCGCCGCGGTGAATCGGACCCCGGTGTCGACGACCTCCTCGCGTCCCTCGATCCGCGCCCCCTCGGCGAGGAACCCGGTGACCGCGCCGTCCGCGCCGAGGGCGTAGACGGTCCACTCGAGGGGGAGGGCCGGGGTCTCCGAGCGCCGCAGGAGGCTCTGCCCGTCGGCCTCGACCACGAGGAGCACGGTCGGCCCCCCCGTCCCCTCGGGAGCGGGCAGCGGCCAGGCGGCGACGGTCAGCCGGAGGTCGCCGCCCTCGCCGCCGGAGAGCGCGAGGGCCGCCGACTCGGGGCGCGCGCCGCCGAGGCCGCGGGCGCGGATCGGCTCCTGTCCCCGGAGCGGGCTCGCGGCGAGCGCGGCGACCGCGGCGACCAGGGCGGAGGCGGCGAACGCCAGGGGGGCGGGGCCGGCGCGTCTCACTTGGGCCTGGCCCCTTCGAGCGGCAGGATGAGGGTGGAGCGGGCGTCCCCGATCTCGTCGTGCACCCCCACCGCCAGCCGGTGGGGCCCGGTGCCGAGCGGTACCTCGACGCTCATCGACACCACCTGGCGCAGGG
>JAHDVN010000231.1:3399-5724 GCA_023384635.1 Thermoanaerobaculia bacterium | reverse complement strand
GACCGACGGCTCGGTCAGCCGCCCGGGCTGGGACGTCGACGCCGTCGTCGTCCAGTCCTGCACCTCCGCCGGCATCTTCAGCGACGGCTTCGAGGTCGGCTCGGCGGCGAGCTGGAGCGGCGCCTACGGCGCGCCCTGAGACCGCTCAGCGGCTCCGGAGCAGGAGCAGCGAGCGCGGGGCGACGGCGAGCGTGGTCTCCGAGGGGACCGGCTCCTCGTCGCCCTCCTCGCGGATGTCGTCGGGGCTCTCGCGGGCGGTGTCTAGGACGCGCCACCAGCCCTGGCCGTGCGCGGCGCGCGGAAGCGCGAGCTCGGCGGTCTCCTCCCCCATGTTGAGCGCGAGATAGAGGTCGCAGTCGGGGGCCGGCGCGTGCTCGCCGGCGAGGTGCATGGCGACCGCCCGGGAGGTGGCGCTCCAGTCCGGCTCGAACAGGTGGTCTCCGTGCCAGGAGACGTCCGGACGCGGGCTGCCGGCGGTGCCGCTGCCGCGCAGGAAGCGGCGGCGGCGCAGCGCCGGATGCGCCCGCCGGAAGGCGACGAGCAGCCGCACGAAGCGGTGGAGGCCGGCGTGGGAGGCGGCGAGGCCCCAGTCCACCCAGGAGATCTCGTTGTCCTGGCAGTAGGCGTTGTTGTTGCCGCGCTGGGTGCGCCCGATCTCGTCGCCGGCGAGCAGCATCGGCGTCCCCTGCGAGAGCATGAGGATGGCGAGCAGGTTGCGCGCCTGGCGCCGGCGCAGCGCCAGCACCTCCGGGTCGTCGGTCGGCCCCTCGACGCCGCAGTTCCAGGAGTGGTTCAGGTCGCTGCCGTCCCGGTTCTCCTCGCCGTTGGCCTCGTTGCGCTTCTGCTCGTAGGCGACGAGGTCGGCGAGCGTGAAGCCGTCGTGGCAGGTGACGAAGTTGATCGAGTGGCTCGGCGCGCGGCCCGAGGTCTGGTAGAGGTCCGCGCTGCCGGCCAGACGCGTCGCGATCCGCCCGGTGAGGCCCGGCTCGCCGGCGACGAAGCGCCGCACCTCGTCGCGGTAGCGGCCGTTCCACTCGGCCCACCGCCCCCAGGCCGGGAAGGTCCCGACTTGGTAGAGGCCGGCGGCGTCCCACGCCTCGGCGATCAGCGTCGTGTCGCCGAGCACCGGGTCGGCGGCGATCTGCTCGAGCAGCGGCGGGTTCGGCAGCACCTCGCCGTCCTGCCCGCGCCCGAGGATCGAGGCGAGGTCGAAGCGAAAGCCGTCGACCCGCATCTCCGCCACCCAGTAGCGCAGCGCGTCGAGGATCAGATTGCGCACCACCGGGTGGTTGCAGTTGAGTGTGTTGCCGCAGCCCGAGTAGTTGCGCGGTTGGCCGGTCTCCGGGTCGAGCATGTAGTAGATCGAGTTGTCGAGGCCGCGGAAAGAGGTGACCGGATCCTCCGGCCAGCCGGCGTGCTCGCCGGTGTGGTTGAAGACCACGTCGAGGAAGACCTCGATCCCGGCGCGGTGCATCTCCCGCACCATGGTCTTGAACTCCTGCACCTGCCGCCCGTCGCGCCCCGCGGCGGCATAGCCCGCCTTCGGCGCGAAGAAGGCGATCGGGCTGTAGCCCCAGAAGTTCCGCAGCCGCTCGCCGGTCGCCGGGTCGACCCGCTCGATCTCCAGCTCGTCGAACTCGTAGACCGGCAGCAGCTCGACGGTCGTGACCCCGAGCTCCCTGAGGTACGGGATCCTCTCGACGAGGCCGAGGTAGGTGCCGGGGCGCTCCGTCCCCGCCGAGGGGTGGATCGTGAAGCCGCGGACGTGCAGCTCGTAGATCACCTTGTCGGGCAGCGGCACCTTCGGCGGCAGCGTCCCCTCCCAGTCGAAGTCGTCGTCCACCCAGAGCGAACGGCGCCGGTTGCCGCGCAAGTGCGGCGGCTCCCCCCGGCGCGTGTAGCGCACCCCCCACTCCGAGCCGCCGGTGAGCGCGCGGGCGTACGGGTCGAGCAGCAGGTCGGCGGGGTCGAAGCGGTGGAAGCGGTCGCGCGGCACCGGCCGCCGGTCGGCGCGCCAGGCGTAGCGGACGTCGGTGGTGAGCCCCTCGACCTCCAGGTGCCAGACGTCGCCGGTGCGGTGCACCCCCGGGTCGAGCGGCAGCTCCGCCACCGGCTCGTGCTCGCCGCTCGCGAAGAGCGCCAGCGTCATCCCCGTCGCGTGCCGCGAGAAGACCGCGAAGTTCAACCCCAGCCGCGTCTGCGAGACCCCCAGCGGCAACGGCCGCCCCCCCCGAACCCGCCCCCGCCGGCCCCCCCCCCCCCCCACCCCCCCGCCCGCCCCCCCCCCCCGCGCCTCGCCCACTAGCCGGCGACAGTGAGGAGCCA
>JAHDVN010000231.1:0-3389 GCA_023384635.1 Thermoanaerobaculia bacterium | reverse complement strand
GCGGCAACGGCCGCCCCCGGTGCACGCGCCACGGCGGCACCGCCACCCCCTCCACCCCCGCGATCTCCTCCGCCACGCGCTTATCTCCCTCTTCCGGTCTCACGTTCGGATCCATGCTACCGGAAGGGGCAGGAAGGGAAGGAGGCGGCAGGGGCTCCCTCACGCGCTTCGGTTCATTGCGGAGCAGGGCCCAGACTGCGGGGGGCGCAGGGCCCGGACCTTCGGACTTCGCGGTCTGATGACGCGCTCTCCTCGCCACCGAACCTCGCCTGAACGCGGCCCTTCGCGCCACGGCCTCGAGTCACTTCCCCGATCCGGACCCCGCCTTCGCCAGGAGGCAGACGTTCTGCATCTGCAGCGGGTTCATCGCCCCGGCGGTGAACTCCAGGCCCACGGAGATCCGCGGCCGGCGACCGCCGATCAGAAGCCCCTCCGCCCCCTCGAGATCCGCTTCCAGCCGGCCGACCAGCCAGTCGCCGTTGTAGCTCTCGACCCGGATCGAGGCGCTCCCGGTCCTGCCCTCCTCCCAGAGGAAGATCCAGGGCGCACCGCCCTCCGCCGCCCGCTCGCCGGTCGACACGAAGACCCGCTTGACGGGGAGAGGGCCGGCGAACCCGGGCTCGATCGAGGCCTCGGCCAGGAGATCGAGCTGGAACGTGCCCGGGGAGAGGGGCCCGCCACCGCGGCCCACGAAGCTCATCGTCACCGTGCGGCCGCGGGGGGCGGCACCCGTGCCCGCGTCGCTGCCACCGGCCTTCCGGCTCAGCTCCTCGGCGAGCCGCGCCGTGGCTTCCGGATTCCCGCCCGCCGCCCCCCCCATCTGCTGCATCAGGCCGGCGAGGTCGGCCAGGAAGTCCCCGGCCGCCTCGCCGCCGAGCCCGCCGCTCGCCGCCGCACCCGTCGCTCCGCGGGTCGAGAAGTTCGCCGTCTCGCCGCCGACCCGGCCGCGGTTCGAGTCCCCCGCCACCGTGGCCTCGAACGCGCAGGCGCAGGTCCCGACGCGAACCGTCGCCTCGTCCCAGGAGCTCTCGTCGGCGAGGCTAGTGCCCCGGACCCTCACCTCACCCTCGCCCGTCCCCGCGAGCACGCCCTCGGTGTCGATCGTGCCGGGCCCTTCGACCACGCTCCACTCGACCCGTCGGTTCTCCGTGCCGAGCACCTCGGCGAACATCGTCTGCCTCTCTCCGACGCCGATGCACGGCCAGTCCGGCCCGACGTCGACGATCACCTCGTCCAGCACGCACTCCGCCCTGCCCCGCTCGTCGCACTTCAGCCGGAATCGCTCCGGACAGCGGTGGATCTCCTCCTCCTGCGAGGGGAACTCCTTCGTGTACTCGAACCGGATCACGCCGTCGCGCGGATGCACGGTCGACTCGAAGCCGTCCTTCCAGAGCGAGCCGGCGCCCTCCCAGCCATAGGTCCGGAACGCCTCGACGTGGCAGCAGGAAGAGCAGGCGCCGGTGTAGAAGTTGCGCTCCGGACGCCAGTCTGCTCCCTGGGCGATCCACTGGTCGACCCAGTTCTCGGCGCTGCCGGGCAGGTCGGGCGAGCGCGCCTCGCCCGGATAGCGCTCCGCGCAGCGATCCAGGCAGTCGTCGTGGGACCGGCATCCGGCCTGGGTGTGGCACTCGTAGACCCGCACCACCCGGTAGCGGTCCCCGTCGACGCACTCCTGGAAGCTGCCCTTGTCGATGCAGTTGTTGGGACTTCAGCCCGGGCCGCACGAGCCGCGGCAGGTGGTGGCGCTGCCGCCGATCTCGGGTCCGAAGTTGTTGCGGACGGTGCTCCCGGGCCGCGCCGACCAGGAGCCGGTCGCCGGCCGCGGCGCACCGTTCACCAGGCAGTGGCGGTTGAACAGCTCGGCGCCGACCACCTCGTGCAAGTGAAGACCCTCCGCCACCTCCACGTGATCGCCGCCGACTCCTTCGTCCGCGCCGGCGATGGCGCAGCAAATCGCCAGGAGGGCCACGGCAAAGAGAGCCGGAGCGCGCTTCACCGCACAGACTGGGCGCTTGCCGCGCCCACGGGCACACAGCTCTCGGTTCATCGGCGGATGATAGCAAGCCGCTCCCGTCGGCGCGGATCGGGGGCTCAGGCACCTACCCGGCCACTGCGAAGAGACGTGCCGCGGGGCCACGCCCTCACGAGGTTAGAATCGAAGCGAAGGCAACGGGTTCCGGAGCGGAACCTCCGTGTGGGAGAGAAGAGGATGACCGACGAGACCACGACCCGCGCCACGGTGCGGCGGGCGGACGAGATCGAGGGCAAGGCGGTGGCCGCGGGGACGGCGACCGAGATGCAGGTGCTGGTGGGGCCGGCCGAGGGGGCGCCCAACTTCGCCCTGCGGCGGTTCCGCATGGGTGTCGGCGGCGGCATGCCGCGCCACACCAACGAGGTCGAGCACGAGCAGTACGTGCTCGCCGGCCGAGCGCGGATCACGGTGGGCGACGAGGTGCACGAGGTGGCGGCCGGCCACACCCTCTACATCCCGGCCGGCCTCCCCCACTCCTACGCGGTGCTCGAGGCGCCGTTCGAGTTCCTCTGCATCGTCCCCAACCGGCCCGACAAGATCGCGATCCTCGACGCCGGCTGCTGAGGCCGCGACGAAATAAGGGCCGCCGGTCGCCCGGCGGCCCTCGTGTGTCTCGCGCTGGAGAGCGGGCTCAGGAGATCGAACCGTCCTCGTGGACCGTCCAGATCTCCCCTTCCCGGAAGAGCGACTCGAGCGAGCCCTCCCCCCTGGCCGCCGTCTCGCGCTGAATCTGGTCCACCACCACCTTCTCGAACGGCGGCGCCGCGACGTTGCGCACCAAGCCGATCGGCGTCGGGAAGTGCGGCGGACCCATCTGGGAGACCATGAAGGCGAGCGCCGGGTTCGTCCGCGTCTCGTCCCAGACCAGGCAGTCGTCGGGGCCGAAGCCGTCGGCGAAGCGGATCACCTCGAGCTCGTAGCCGTTGAGCCGGATCCCCTTGTCCTTCGCCTTGCCGAAGACCAGCGGCTTGTCGTGCTCCAGCATCAGGATCGCATCGTCGCGCACGTCCTTCTCGGTGACCGAGGAGAACGCCTTGTCGTTGAAGATGATGCAATTCTGGTAGATCTCGATGAACGCCGAGCCCTGGTGCTGCGCCGCGGCGCGCAGGACCTCCTTCATGTGCGGCTGCATGATGTCGATGGTGCGGGCGACGAACGTCGCACCGGTTCCGATCGCCACCGAGAGGGCGTTGAACGGGTAGTCGACCGAGCCGTGCGGGGAGGACTTCGTGTGCTTGCCGAACTCGGAGGTCGGCGACGCCTGCCCCTTCGTCAGGCCGTAGATCCGGTTGTTGAAGAGCAGGATCTTCACCCCCACGTTGCGGCGCAGGGTGTGGATCAGGTGATTGCCGCCGAT
>JAHDVN010000230.1 GCA_023384635.1 Thermoanaerobaculia bacterium | reverse complement strand
AGACCGTCATCCGGCTGACGCCGGCGCGCACCGCCACCTCGGTGAGCGTGGTGCGGGCGGGCCCCAGGGAGCGGTGGAGCTCGACCGCCGCGGCGGCGATCGCCTCGCGGGTTGCGGCTTCCTGCTCGGCCCGTCGCTGCTTGCGGTAGGGGCGCTTGGTGGGGGTCTCCATGGCAATTCAGTATACGCGGCGCCTACCGGAGTTGACAGGGGGCCCCGGCCCGGGTATGTTAGCGCCCGTTGGATTTACGTGATGTAAATCCAAATCATGGAAGGAGGCCCTCGTGAACACCCAGTCCCCCAACCCTTCCGGTCGCCCGGGCGACCGTCTCCTCTACCGCTTCGAGGCCCGCCTCGATCCGACGCCGGTCGGCCTCGTCCCCGAAGGGCTCCGCCTCACGATCGGCTTCGAGGGCGAGATCACGGGCGGCGAGCTCGCCGGCCTGGGCTTCGCCGGGGCGCGCGTCTGGGGAATCGACCACCTGCTGCTGCGCACCGACGGCGTGGGTGTCGTCGACGCCCCCAAGACCATCGCCGCCGGGGAGCGCCGTCTCTTCGAGCACGTGCAGGCCTACTGCCTCCCGCCCGCGGGTGTCGCGCTGCCACCGCTCCCCGAGCTGCTGGCGCCCGACTTCCGCTGGCCCGACCTCCGCTTCCCGATCCACGGCACGTCGACCTTCCGCACCGGACTGCCCGAGCTCCGCGACCTCAATCGCGCGGTCGCCCGGGTCGACGGCTGGGGGAACTTCGCGAGCCGCCACCTGGTGATCGAGACGCGGCTGCTGGCGCCGGTCGAGGTCGCGGCGTCCGACGGTCGCGGCGCGCTCGCGGCCTGATCGCATCCCGGCGCTCCGCGTGGGCTGCGGCGGCCCGGCCACACGCCGGGCCGCCGTTCAGCCCCAGCGGATGCGGCCGAAGACCTCGGGGCGCATGAACATGCTCTGGCGCCTGCGGCCGGCCTGGCCGATCCTCACCTCGGCAACTCCGGTTCGCCCGCGCGCTCGAGCGACGCGGAGGCGGCGCGACGGCCGGACGACGCGCATCCCCGAGGAGACCGAGATGAGCATCCGAACGACCCGCTTCGCCCTCGCCGCCGCCGTCCTCCTGCTCGCCGGGCTCGCCGCCGTGGCCGCACCCCCGCAGCCGCAGCCCGTGAACCCCGCGCTCACGCCACCCGCGCCCGGTGGGGCCCAGGTCCCGGCTCACCGGCCCGACCTCGTGGTCGTCTCGCTCGACCTGCGGAACCCTTCGGTCACCCCCAACCCCGACGGCAGCCGGAGGGTCGGCTTCACCCCCGCGTTCACCTACAAGAACGCCGGCAATGCGCGGAGCGGGGAGTTCCGGCTCGTCTGGGAGTACATGGACCCGGCCACCGGCCAGTGGCAGTGGTGGCTCACGCCGTTCTGGACCAACGACCTCGCCCCGGGCCAGAGCTGGAGCCAGGGCGGGCAGCCGGCCGACTACCTCCCGCTCACCATCCCGGCCGGCGCTCCACTCCCGAAGTTCCGGGTGCGGCTCGACACCCTGGGCCAGGTGGCGGAGAGCGACGAGACGAACAACGAGAAGACCCGGCAGCTCCTCGTCGCCGCGCCAGCCATGCCGACGCTCCAGCCGGTGACCCCGCCGCGGCCGTGACGGCGCGGCTCCCGATCACCGGCGGGGCGACCGCGCGCGGCGCGCCGTAGAATCCCCGCACCGTGCCCGATCGACCGCTGGCAGTCGCGATGGCGGCAACCGCGTCCGGTTGACCCGCGCCGGGCCCGACCCCGCCCCCGCCGCGCCCCGATGCTCCCGGCACCTGGGCGACGCAGCGCAAAGCGCCTGGCACCCCGGAGCACCCCAGAGCAGCGCGGCGCAAAGCGCCTGGCACCTTGGAGTGGAGCTCCTGCCCGAGCTCTCGCTGGTCTAGAACCGCGCCGAGGGGCGCCTCGAGCCGGCCTTCGCCCTCACCCTGGTGACCTGCCCCCGCGCGCTCGTCGGCCGCCGCCCCGGCGGCAGCGGCGAGCCCTGAGCGGCGTCGCCCGGCACCTTCTCGTCGTCTGGCCGCAAGGCGCCTGGCACCCTCTCGGCACCCTCTCGGGCCGCAAAGCGCCTGGCACCTTCTCGGGCACCCTCTCCAGGCGCCTGGCACCCTGCAGCAGCACTCTCCCGCAGTCGGGGGCGTCACTCCGGGAACCCTTCCCGCCCCCCGTCCGTATCTCGCTCGGACCCTCGCGCTATCGGGGAGGGGGAGACGACATGACGTGGCGAAACGGCTTCGGCGCCTTCCTGGGGATCTGGATCGGGCTCGGCGCGCCTCCGGCGCTCGCGGCCGCGGACGCGCGGAGCGAAGCGACGGCCCCCGGGGTGTGGCCCGCCGCGGTCGCCGAGCGGCCGCCGGTGCGACTTGTCCGCGTCACCGGCCCGATCGTCGTCGACGGCGACCTCTCGGAGCCGGCCTGGGCCGAGGCGCCGCCGATCACCGACTGGTGGCAGACCAACCCGGGTGACAACCTGCCGGCCGAGGTGCGCAGCGTGGCACGGCTGGCGTACGACGGCGAGTTCCTCTACGCCGCCTTCGCGTTCGACGATCCCGAGCCCGCGAAGATCTCGTCGCAGCTCGGCGATCACGACCAGGTCGGCGGCGGGCGGATCAGCGACTACGGCGGGCTGATCCTCGACCCGCGCGGCGACGGCAAGGTGGCGCAGATGTTCCTGGCCAACGCCAGCGGCGTGAAGTACGACGCCATCTCGAGCGACGCCTCGGGCGAGGACAGCGCCCCCGACTTCTTCTGGCAGGCGGCCGCCAAGCGAACTGCCAGCGGCTGGCAGCTCGAGATCGCGGTCCCCTTCTCCTCGATCCGCTACGCCGACCCCGACCCGGCCCACTGGGGCGTGATGCTCTACCGGAACCGGCCGCGCGACTTCCGCTACCAGTACTTCACCTCGCGGCTGCCGCGGGAGGTCAACTGCTTCCTCTGCAACGTGCGGCCGCTCGTCGGCCTCGAGGGGTTGCCGGAGGGGAGCCACTGGGTGGTGGCGCCGTACCTCACCGGCTCGCGGATCGAGGCGGCGTCCGGCGGTCCGGGCGGCCGGCTCGACGAGCGCGACGACGAGGCCACGGGCGGCGTAGACGCCAAGTGGCTGCCCAACCCCGACACCGTCGTCGACCTGACGTTCCAGCCCGATTTCTCCCAGATCGAGTCCGACACCGCCGAGATCACCGCCAACGAGCGCTTCGCCATCTTCCAGCCGGAGAAGCGGCCGTTCTTCCTCGAGAGCGTCGACCTGCTCTCGACGCAGCTCCCGGCGGTCTACACGCGGACGATCACCGACCCGCAGTGGGGGGCGCGCGTCACCGGCGGCGGCGAGCAGACCAAGTACACGCTGCTCGTCGGCCAGGACCAGGGGGGCGGGCTGGTCGTGCTGCCGGGGGTCAACGCCTCCGGCTTCGCGCGGCAGGAGTTTCGATCGACCGTGGCGATCGGCCGCGTCCGCCGCGAGCTCGGGCGCTCGTCCGTCAGCCTGCTCTACTCGGGCCGGGAGGTGGACGGCGGCGGCTCGAACCGCGTCTTCGGTCCGGACTTCGAGTGGCGGCCCGACGGGCGCAACACGGTCCGCGGCCAGCTGCTGTGGAGCGCCAGCGCGACGCCCGACCGCCCCGACCTCGCCGACGAATGGGACGGCCGCGACCTCTCCGGGCACGCCTTCGACGTGCAGTGGTCGCGCGGCGACGGCAAGTGGGACAACTACGTCGAGTACAAGGACATCGGCGACGACTTCCGCGCCGACAACGGCTTCGTCCCCCAGGTCGGCATCCGCGCCGTCCTCGCCGAGGCGGGACGCACCTGGTACCCGGCCGACGGCGCGGTGCGCCGCGTGCGCCTGTTCGGCATCTACAAGTACAAGACCGACCGCGACGACGAGCTGCTCGAGCGGTACGTCGTTCCCGGCATCGGTTTCGACGCGATGCTCAACTCGTTCGTGCGGGTGGAGTTCGCGCAGGAGGACATCCGCGCCATCGACCGCGTCTTCCGCCGCCGCCAGCTGCGCCCGACGGTCGAGCTGCGTGTCGGCAGGGTGCTCTCGAACGTGTCGGTGAGCGCGGCGCTCGGCGACGAGATCGACTTCGCCAACGATCGGCTGGGCGACGGCACGACCTGGAGCGTCGCCGCGGACTTCACGCCCGGCAGCCGCCTGCGCGTCTCGCCGCTCTACCGCCGGCGGACGCTCGACGTCGACGCCGCGCCGGGTCTCTCCGGCCGGCTGCTCACCGCCGAGGTTGCACGGCTGCGCGTCGTCTGGTCGTTCAACGCGCGCGCCTGGGTCCGGCTCATCGGCCAGCAGATCGAGACGACGCGCCGGCCGGAGCTCTGGACTTTCGAGGTCGCCCGGCACGAGCGCGACCTCGCCGGCTCGGCGGTGTTCGCCTACAAGCTCAACTGGCAGACGGTGCTCTACCTGGGTTACGCCGACACCCGCGCGCTCGACGAGCTCGACGAGCTCGAGCCGGCCGACCGGCAGGCGTTCTTCAAGATCTCCTACGCGTTTCGCGGCTGAGGGCAGGACCCCGGCAGACGGGCTCGCTGGAGGCTCCGTTCTCTTCCCGGCGCCGGAGGACGAGAGGGCGTCGCTCGCTCCGGGCGAAGAGAGAGGGCCCGCCCTCGCGCGAGAGCGGGCCCCGGGGCCGGCAGAGCGGCGGCGCGGGTCAGGCCCGGCGGCGGCGCAGGCCGGCGAGGGCGAAGCCGGCGAGCAGCAGCGCGAGCACCGCGAGGCCGACCCCGTCGAGGGTCGGGATCTCGAGCACGCTCTGCAGGGCCGTCACCGTGGCGGAGCCTTCGTTGTTGGCCGCGACCGGGTCGGTCTGGTCGGCCGCGACCGTGGCGGTGTTGACGAACGCGCCCGACGCCGCCACCGTGACCGTGACGTCGCAGGTCGAGATCGCCGCGTTCGGGAAGTTGCCGATCGCCCAGGTGAGGGTCGGCGCGAGGTACGAGGCGCCGCAGGTGTTGCTGACGTAGGTCAGCCCCGCGGGGATGGTGTCCGTCACCGTCACTCCGGTCGCGTCGCCCGGGCCGAGGTTCTGGACGAAGAGGGCGAAGATCACCGGATCGCCGACGCCGACCGCACCCGCGGCGTTCGAGGTCTTGGAGATGGAGAGGTCCGCGTCGGGCGGCGTGCAGGTGGCGGTCTCGATGTCGAGCGACCAAGCATCGAGGTTTCCGGTGTCCGCCAGGGCGGTGTCCGCGATCGTGATCGTCCAGGTCCCGTTCGGGTCCTCGCCGATGAACGCACCCAGCGCCTCCTCGGGCACCAGCGGCGAAGCGACGGTGAGGTTCACGTAGGCGTGGTCGGTCGCGATCCCGTCGTTGTTCGTGTAGGGGACCTGTCCCCCGGGGTTCGCGTCGTCGTCCCACACCGTGCCGTTGAACACGTTGTCGTTGCTCCCGCCGTTGGCCGTGGTCAGCGTCACGATCGTCCCCGCCGGCGACTCGATCGTGATGCTCAGGTCCGCCGACCAGGTGTGGGTGATGGCGGTCGTGACGTCCACGTCGAAGAGGTAGCTCCCGGCCCCCGCGACCACGATCGTCGATGTCGTGACCCCGTTGTCCACGATCGGCACCGGCGTGTTGTTGGCCGCCGCGGTGGAAGCCGTGGTCGGTACCTGGTCGAGCGTCGTCAGCTCGAGCGACCAGGCATTGAGGCTTCCGGTGTCCGCCAGGGCGGTGTCCGCGATCGTGATCGTCCAGGTCCCGTTCGG
>JAHDVN010000229.1 GCA_023384635.1 Thermoanaerobaculia bacterium | reverse complement strand
CCCCACTGGCGCGCCGCGCAGGCGCCAGCCCGCGAACGGCGTGTTGCGCCCCTTGCTGCGGAAGGTCGACGGATCGACCGTGACCTCGCGCTCGAGGTCGAGGAGCGTGAGGTCGCCAGGGCGGCCGACCGCGAGGGTGCCAGCGTCGATCCCGAGGATCCGCGCCGGCCCGACGGTCAGGAGCTCCACGAACCGGGAGAGGCCGATCACCCCCGCGCGCACGAGGCGGTCGAGCCCGAGGCTCACCGTGGTCTCCAGGCCGACGATCCCGAACGGCGCGGCGCTGAACTCGAGGTCCTTCTCGTCGGCGTGGTGGGGGGCGTGATCGCTCGCGATCGCGTCCACGGTGCCGTCGGCGAGCCCGGCGAGGAGCGCCTGGCGGTCCGTCTCGGTGCGCAGCGGCGGGTTCATCTTCACGTTCGTCGAGAAGTGCGTGTCGGCCACCGCCCGGTCGGTGAGGAGGAGGTGGTGCGGCGAGGCCTCGCAGGTCACACCCAGCCCGCGCCGCTTGCCCTCGCGCACCAGTTCGAGACAGCGGGCGGTCGAGAGATGGGAGACGTGGTAGCGGCCGCCGGTCTCGGCCAGGAGCAGCAGGTCCCGCGCGACCATCACCTCCTCGGCCAGACCGGGGATGCCCGGCAGCCCCAGGCGCGTCGCCACCTCCCCCTCGTGCATGACGCCGCCGCCCGAGAGGTGGAGGTCCTGCGCATGCTGGAGGATGGGGCGTCCGAAGTGCTGGGCGTAGAGGAGCGCCCGCCGCATCAGCTCGGTGTCGACCACCGGGCGGCCGTCGTCGGAGAAGCCGACCGCGCCGGCGGCCGCCATCTCCCCCATCTCCGCGAGCTCCTCGCCGGAGAGCCCCTTGCTGATCGCCCCCACCGGGTGGACGCGCGCGAAACCGTGCCGGGCCGCCTCGGCGACGATGAACTCGGTGACCGACCGCTCGTCGTTGACCGGCTTGGTGTTCGCCATGCAGGCGACGGCGGTGAAGCCGCCGGCCGCCGCGGCGGCGGTACCGGTGCGGATCGTCTCCTTGTACTCCTGCCCGGGCTCGCGCAAGTGGACGTGCATGTCCACGAGGCCCGGCGTGACGACGAGACCCCCGGCCTCGACCACCTCGCAACCCGCCGGCGGGTCGATCCGCTCCGCGACGGCGGCGACGATCCCCTCCTCGACCAGCACGTCGAAGCGGCCGTCGCGCCCCGCAGCCGGGTCGACCAGGCGCCCTCCCCGCACCAGCAGTCTCATGCTTCCTCCTCCCGCACCCCGGAGAGCAGGTAGAGCACCGCCATGCGCACCGCCACCCCCGCCGCGACCTGTTCGAGGATGACCGACTGGGGCCCGTCGGCGACGTCGCTGGCGATCTCCACCCCGCGGTTCATCGGCCCCGGATGCATGACGATGGCGTCCTCGCGCGCCGCGCGCAGCCGCTCGCGGGTCAGCGCGAAGAGCCGGAAGTACTCGCGCGCGCTCGGGAAGAGCTTGCGGTTCATCCGCTCGGTCTGGATGCGCAGCATCATCACCACGTCGGCGCCGGCGATCGCCGGCTCGAGGTCCGTGAACACCTCGGCGCCGAGCGCCTCGAGGCCCGCGGGCAGCATCGTGCGCAGCCCGGCGACGCGCACCCGCGAGCCCATCTTGGTCAGCAGGTGGATGTTCGACCGCACCACCCGGCTGTGCTCGATGTCGCCCACGATCGCCACCGTGAGCCCGTCCAGGCGGCCCTTGTGGCGGCGGATCGTGAAGGCGTCCAGCAGCGCCTGGGTGGGGTGCTCGTGGGCGCCGTCGCCTGCGTTCACGATGCCCGAGCGCAACCGCCCGGCGAGCAGGTGGGGCACGCCCGGGTAGCGGTGGCGGATCACCACCAGGTCCGGGCTCATCGCTTCCAGGTTGAGAGCCGTGTCGATCAGCGTCTCGCCCTTCTCGAGCGCCGAGCCGCTGGTCGAGAAGTTCAGGTTGTCGGCCGACAGGCGCTTCTCGGCGATCTCGAAGCTGGACCGGGTGCGCGTCGAGGCCTCGAAGAAGAGGTTGATGACCGTCTTGCCGCGCAGCGTCGGGACCTTCTTGATCGGCCGCTCGGCCACCTCGCGGAACGACTCGGCGGTGTCGAGGATCAGCTGGATCTCCGCCGGCGAGAGCTCGGCGATCCCGAGGAGGTCCTTGCGCTGCCAGGCGCGCGCGTTCACCCCTTCGCCTCCCGGCCGAGGATCTCGACCTTGTCCACGCCGTCCGTCGCCTGGAAGCTCACCTTGATCTCCTCCTGCGCGCGGGTGGGTACCTTCTTGCCGACCACGTCCGCCTGCACCGGCAGCTCCCGGTGCCCGCGGTCGACCAGCACGGCGAGCTCGACGCGCCGCGGCCGGCCGTAGTCGAGCAGCGCGTCGAGCGCCGCCCGCACGGTGCGGCCGGTGTAGAGCACGTCGTCGCAGAGCACCGCGACGCGGCCGTCGAGGGGCTGCGGGATGTGGCTCTCGCGCACCACCGGTTGCGGCGCGATGGTCGAGAGGTCGTCGCGGTAGAGCGTGATGTCGAGGCTGCCGATCGGCACGGCCCGCCCTTCCATCCGCTCCAGCTCCTGGGCCAGGGCCTCGGCGAGGGGCACCCCGCGGGTGCGGATCCCCACCAGGACCAGGTCGGAGCTGCCGCCGTTGCGTTCCAGGATCTCGCCCGCCATCCGGCGGACGACACGGCGCATCTGGGCGCCGTCGAGAATCGTCACCTTCGAGATCAGCTGCAAGAGGGGCCCCCGTCGGACGGGCGGCAGGATAGCGGCGCGATCGGAGGGGTGTCAAACGCCCCGGCGCTGATACACTCGCTGCTTCCGCCGGCCGGCGCCGGCAGCCCGAACGAGAGCCCCGAAACCGCCATGACCGATCCGACGCCCTCGCAGCCCGCCCGGGGCTGGCGCGCCCACCGGCAGGAGATCCAGTTCCTCGCCCTCTTCCTCCTGCTCCTGCTCGGGAGCTTCACCGTGATCGCGCTCAAACCGGTCAACGACCACGTGATCGAGCCGTTCACGGGCCTCGTCGCCAAGGTCAGCGGCTTCGTGCTCGCCGCCATCGGCCAGGGGACCGAGATGACGGGCACGATCATCCGCAACAGCCGCTTCGCGGTGAACATCCGCAACGGCTGCAACGGCGTGGAGACGATGCTGATCTACGGTGCGGCGGTGCTCGCCTTCCCCGCCCCGTGGCGTTCGCGGCTCACCGGCTTCCTGTTCGGGATGGTCGCGATCCAGATCGTGAACCTCGTGCGGGTGGTGGCGCTCTTCCTCACCGGCGTCTATCTCCCCTCCCTCTTCGACAGCTCGCACACCGTGATCTGGCAGACGATCGTGATCCTCTCCGGCGTCGTGCTCTGGATCCTCTGGGCGCAGCGGGTGATGCCGCGCGCCAAGGCCGCGCCGTGAAGCCTCGCGGCGGCGCCGGGCCCGAGCGCCCCTGGGCCGGCCGCTTCGTCCGGGGCCTGTTGGTCTGGGCCGTCCCCGTCATCCTGGCGTGGGTTCTCCTCACGCCTTTCTACAACCGCTTCCTCACCGTGAGCGCCGAGCGCCTGGTGCGCCTGGGAGAGTCCCCGGACGCCACCGGGCTGGCTCTCTCCGAGCGTCACTTTGCGCTGCTCACGCGCAGCGACCTCTCGGCGGCACGGGGCTATCTCTACCGGATCCGCGTCACCGACATCCACTTCAACTGGCTGATGCTCGGTGCCTTCTTCCTGGCCGTCCCCGGCATCGCCCCGCGGCGGAAGGCCGGAAACCTCGGCAAGGCGGCGCTCGCGACGGTCTTCTTCCACATCGTCTCCCTCTTCCTGTTCGTGAAGTTCGCCTACGCCACCCAGCTCGGCAGCTGGAGCCTCGCCCAGTACGGGCCGGTGGCGCGGGAGGTCTGGGGGATGGCCAAGCACGTCTTCGACCTGCCCCTGAAGTTCGCCTGGCCGTTCCTGCTCTGGGCCGGCTTCTACTTCCGCGAGCTCCTCCCCTCCGACCGCTCGCGGTAGCACTCCACCCCAGATCTCGCGCCTCTCCGCCGGCACCACCACTACCCCTTGTGGAGCCGGCCCGGCCTCTGGTAGTTTCGCGGGCCGAGGTCGCCATGCTCAAGCTGCAGCGTCTGGAGCTTTCCGGGTTCAAGTCGTTCGTCGATCCGGCCGTCGTGTCGTTTTCCGGCGGCGTGACGGGCATCGTCGGCCCCAACGGCTGCGGCAAGAGCAATCTCTCCGAGGCCCTCACCTGGGTGCTCGGCGAACAGAGCGCCAAGAGCCTGCGCGGCGACACCATGGAGGACGTGATCTTCAACGGCACCGAGCAGCGGCACCCGCTCGGGATGGCCGAGGTCGCCGTCACCTTCGAGTGCGATCCGTCCTTCGAGCGCGCCGAGGAGGGCGAGCTGACGATTTCCCGGCGCGTCTTCCGGTCGGGAGAGAGCCAGTACCGGATCAACGGCCGGGTGGTCCGGCTCAAGGACGTGAAGGACCTGCTCATGGACACCGGCCTGGGGATCCGGGCGTATTCGGTGATCGAGCAGGGCCGGATCGGCATGATCCTCTCCGGCAAGCCGCAGGAGCGGCGGCGGCTGATCGAGGAGGCCGCCGGCATCACCCGCTACAAGGCCCGCAAGCACCTCGCCGAGCTGAAGCTCCAGGAGGCGACCGGCAATCTCATGCGCCTCGACGACATCCTCGCCGAGGTCGACCGCAACCTGCGGGTGCTGAAGCGCCAGGCCTCGGCGGCCCGGCGCTACGAGGAGCGGCGCACGGAGCACCGGGCCCGGCTCCGCCAGCTCCTCCTCGGCCGCCATGCCGAGCTCGCCGGCGCGCTCGCGGGGCGCCGCCGGGAGCTCGACGAGGCGATCGCCGCCGAGGCGGCCTCCAGCGCCGGGATCCACCGCTCCGAGGCCGACCTCGCCGCCCGGCGCGAGGAGGTGGAGGGCCAGGCCGCGCAGCTCGCCGAGGCCGCCCGGCAACAGGCCGCCCTCGTGGGCACGATCGAGGGACGCCAGGAGTTCCTCCGGGGCGCGCTGCGCACCGGCGAGGACCTGCGGGCCCGCACCCGGGCCGGCGCCGAGCAGACCGGGCGCCGCGAGGGGGACCTCGCGAACCGGCGGCGCCGCCTCGGCGAGCTCGCCGGGCAGCGCGCCGAGCTCGCCGACCTCGTCTCGCGGGCCGCCGCCGCGGTGGCCGACGAGGAGCAGGCGCTCGCCACCGCGCAGCAGGCCGCGGCCCTCGCCGAGCGGCGCCTCGAGAGCCTGCGCCAAGAGCTGCTCGGCTCGCTGGGCGGGCTCGACACCCTGCGCAGCCGCTCCCACCGGGAGCAGATCGAGGTCGAGAAGGCCGATCTGCGCCTGCGCCACCTCGCCGACGAGCGCGGCGTGCGGGAGCGGGAGCTCGCCGAGGCCGAAGCGGAGTCCCGCCGGGCCGCCGAGCGCCTCGCCGCCCTGGAGGAGCGCGCCGCCCGCGGCGAGACCGCGCTCTCCCGGGCGGAGGCCTCGGTCGCCGAGGCCCTCGCCCTCGAGGCGGCGGTCACCGAGCGTCTGCGCGCCCACGAGACCGACCTCGCCGCCCGCCGCGAGCGCCAGCGCTTCCTCGGGGAGCTGGCTGCCGCCGAGGCGGCCGGCCGGCAACAGCTGGTCGAGCGGCTGCACCGGGCCGGAGTCCCGGATCCCACTTTCCTCGGCGACCGGTTGCGGGCCCGCCGCCGGGGCTGGGAGCGGAGCCTCGACCTCTATCTCGGCGAGCTCGTCGACGCCGTGCTGCTCGCGCCGGAG
>JAHDVN010000228.1 GCA_023384635.1 Thermoanaerobaculia bacterium | reverse complement strand
CTGCTCGAGCTCGCGCGGCTCGCCGCCGCCGAGCGCGCCGAGCCGCGCCAGCGCGCCGAGCTCGCCAGCCTCGACCTCGACCGCGGCCGCGCCGCCGAGGCGCTCGCCCGGCTCGCCGGGCTGCCGGCCGAGGGGCGCGTGCCGTGCCTGCGCGGCGAGGCGCTCGCCGCCCTCGACCGCTGCGGCGAGGCGCTGCCGGCGCTCGCCGCCTGCCCGGAGCGGGCGAGCGCGCTGCGCTTCGCGCGGCCGCGCCTCGCCTGCCTGCTCGCGGCAAGAGAGCTCGACGCCGCGGCGGCACAGCTCGCGGCGATGCCGCCGGCGCTCCGCGACGACGCGAGCCTGCGCCGCCTGCGCCGCGACCTCGAGCGCGAGCAGCGCCGGGCGGAGGAGGTGAAGCCGGCCGCCGCCCCCTCGTCTCCGCCCGCTGTGCCGACTCCCGAATCCCGCTCCCCGGGCCCGGACGCCGGGCCGTCCGCCCCCGTCCCCGCTGCCGACCCGCCCCGCGCCGCGCAGCCGGTGGCTCCGGAACCGGCCGCCCCCGCGACCGCCACCGCGGCCCCGGCCGCCCGGGCCACCCCGGAGGAGCGGACCCGGCTCGACGCCCTCGCCAGCCAGCTCGCCTCGGCCCGCCGGGCCGGCGAGCTCGGCCCCGTGCTCGCCGAGGCGAAGGCGCTCGCCGACCGGCGTCCGGAGCTCCTGGAGGCGCAGCGGCTGGCCGGCGAGATCGCCTACCGCGCCTCGCGCTGGCCGGATGCCGCGACCTACCTCGGGCGCGCCCGCCTCGACCCGGCGGCGCGGCCCGAGCTCCTCTTCTACCTCGCGGTGGCCCGCTTCGAGAGCGGCGACCGCGAGGGCGCCCGCACCGCCCTCGAGGCGGCCGGCTCGCGCCTCGCCCCGAGCCCCTTCGTCGACCGCTACCGGCAGAAGATCCTCGCCCCCTGAGCCGGCCGTTCGATTGACGCCCCGGGGCCGTCGGGGTATCTTCGGTGTTGATTTTTCGCATCTTCGACAGGCCGCCGGGGCCGGCGGGGGAGCCCGAGAGATGAGAGCCAAGACCATCGCAGCCGCCGCGGCGCTGCTCACCGCGGCCGTCTCGCTGGGCGCGCAGGAGACGCAGGTGCAGGTCACGCCGATCGCCTGCCTGCCGCTCGAGGGCAACGCCCCGGTTACCGTCACCCTCACGCCCGACTCGGCGGGGGCGGAGGTGCGGGTCTACTTCCGGCGCCTGAGCATCGAGGTCGAGGACTTCTACTACGTCGTGGCGCGCCCCTCCGGCGCCGGCTCCTACTGGGCCGTCCTCCCCGACCCGGAAGACCGCAAGCTCACGCGCAAGGACCTCAAGAACAACAACGAGTACGCCTGGGCGAAGTGGTGGCGGGCCAAGGAGGCGCTCGACAGCCGCGACCCGAACCCCGATCTCGACACCAAGGTCATCCGCGAGCGCGCCAGCCTCGGCAAGCTCGAGAAGCGCGTCTGGATGAACACCAAGGACGACCCGACCTTCCAGAAGTGGCTCGAGCAGCTCCAGAACGAGCCCGCGGAGCTCTACGTCGCGGTCTTCGACCCGTACGGCCGCCAGATCGCGCGCAGCGAGCTCTTCCTCGTCGAGGTGAAGAAGGAAAAGGAGTGCCCGGTCACGCTCACTCCCCAGCAGGACGGCTACGCCAGCAACCTCACGGTCGGCGAGACCAAGGAGTGGCAGGCGGGCGAGTCGCCGTTCCACTGGGAGTGCGACGGCCTCGTGACCCGCGTCGACCCGCGCGGCATCCTGCGCGCCGACGAGGCCTGCCGCGCCTGCGTGGTGGCCTGGTGGGGCTCGCCGCTGGTGGTCCCGGCGGCGATGCTCTCGACGGTGGGGATCATCACCGTCATCGACGAGGATCCGCCCGAGATCTCCCCGTCGCGCCCGTAGCCGTTTGCCCCTCCTGAAGCGCGAGCCGGACCTCTACCCCCCCGACCTCTTCTCGGGGGCGGTCGAGGCCCGCCCCTGGTGGGCTGCCCACGTGCGCAGCCGCCAGGAGAAGTCCCTCGCCCGGCACCTCCTCGAGCGGCGGCTCCCGTTCTACCTGCCGCAGCAGGTGAAACGCGTCGCCGCCCACGGCCGCGTGCGCACCTCCCACCTGCCGCTCTTCCCGGGCTACGTCTTCTTCCGCGGCGGATCCGACGAGCGCCTCGCCGTCCTGCGCAGCCAGCTCGTCGTGCGCACCCTCGAGGTCCGCGACCAGCTACTCCTCGACGCCGAGCTCGCCCGCCTCTGGCGCCTCCAGGCGACCGGCGCGCTCCTCGTGCCGCACGAGTGGCTCGGCCCCGGCGACGAGGTGAAGGTCACCGCAGGGCCGTTCCGGGGCTTCACCGGCACCGTCGTCCGCGAGGGCGGAAGCGATAGGCTGATCGTGTCGGTGACGCTCCTGCGCCGCGCGGTCGCGGCGACCTTCGCCCGCGACCAACTGGCGCCCGCATCAACCGGCCGGGGCTAGCAGACCGGCCGCTCCGCCGCCCCCTTCGCGGTGTCCCGGACACCCAAGGGGGCGGAGCCCGTCAAGGCAATAGAAAGAGGAAAAGAGGGACAGGCACACATTTCCACGCCAGCCGTGGCGAGGCCCATGCAGGGAAGGAAATGTGTGCCTGTCCCTCTTTTCCTACCGCCGCAACCGCGCAACGAACGCCCTAACCGTCCTCCCCACCAGATCCACCGGCCGCCAAACCCTCAGCAGCAGCAGATGCGCCGCTCCCTTCGGCTCCCCGTAGATCCCCGCGATCTCCACCGCGCTCGGAAACAGCGCCCGTCGCAGCCAAGCGAGGCGCTGCCGCCATCCCGGCAGATCACTCGGCTCCCCGCGCCCGAACGAGAGCTTCAACCCCTCGCGGTACCGCCCGTCGAGCGCCCCGCCGAGCAGATGATCCAAGAGCCGCCGCGCATCACCCGACTCCGGGATCTCCCCGCGACCGAGCGCCGCCGCCAACCCCTCCGCCGCCGCAATCTCGCGCCGCGACAGATCGCAGGAGAGGAAAATGGGGACTGGCTCCATTTCCCTCGCAGCCGAAGCCGAGTCAGCGCCCTCCGGCGGGAAATGGTGCCTGTCCCCATTTTCCGGCGGCCCGAGCTCGCTCAGATCCCCGATCACCCGCGACCCCGGATACCCCGCCGGCGCCAGCCCGTGCTGCGCCAGCGCGTGCACCAGCAGATGCCCCCGCATGACCTCGCGCCCCGGCACCCACCCCGGCGCGAGCGCCTCGCGCGACGCCTCCAGCAGCCCCGCCTCCACGAGATCCCCGAACGTCGCCGACCGCCCCTCGCGCACCCGCACCCCCGGCAGCCGCGTGTGGATCTCCACCAGCGTCCCGGCCGGGGAGCGCAGCCCGGCCAGATGATGCTCGTACGCGACCCCTCCCGCGCTTCGGAACCCCGCCGCGAGGAGCGCCTCGACCAGCCTCCCGGCCGCCTCCGGCGCCACCAGCAGATCGAGATCCCCCACGCCGCGCCTCCCCACGACCGGCAGCCCGAGCGCCGCGAGCCCCGCGAACTTGAGCCAGGCCACGCCGATCCCGGCGGCGCCCGCAACCTCCGCCACCTCGCACGCCGCCTCGAGCACCAGCATCCCCGAAGCCGCCGCCCGCGCCCGCGCCGTCCGCAGCCGCGCCGCGCCCTCGTCGCCCACCTCCGCCGCGAGCCGCTCGCCCGGCATCCGCGAAGCGATCCGCGCCGCGAGCCCGAGCTGCTCCGCCATCTCGACGGCCGCATCCGGATCACCGGGATCGACCGCGACCTCCACCGGCCCGAACGCCCGCGCGAGCGCCCAGGCGATCCCAGGCGTCACCGCGAAGCCGGGTGGATCGAAACGAAAGCCGTCAGCGCGCACGAGCCGAGGATACGCCGGGAAGAGGGGCCCAACCACCGGCGCCCGCAGGCGGGGACAGTTTCCATTCCCCGAACCAAGGCGCCTGGAATGACGCGTGGGGTTGAGCGGGGAATGGTAACTGTCCCAAGCCCGCCACGGCAGCCGAGAGAGCGGGGAATGGTAACTGTCCCAAGCCCGCCACCGCAGCCGAGAGAGTGCAGGGAATGCTAACTGCCCCCATTCGCCTCCGGAGGCCCGCTTGACCGCAGGCCTGTTGCACGTCGCCGTCGGCCTCGGCGCCGTCGGCTGCGCCGCCCACCTCGGCCGCCTCGTCGCGCGCACCCTCGCCGCGTACGCTGCGAAGAGAGGTCTCCCGTTCGAGGTTCTCGACCTCGGCAAGGACGACCCGCACCTGCCCGGCATCCCCCGCACCGCCTTCGGCGGCGACCGCTTCGCCCTCGCCCGCGCCGTCGCGGCGCGCCAACTCTCGCAAGCGCGCCCCCGCCTGATCGTCTTCGACCACCTCGGCCCGGCCCGCATCCAGGCGCTGCTGCCGCGCGCGCTCCGCTCGCCGCACGCCCTCTTCGCCCTCGGCATCGAGGTCTGGCGCCCGCTCTCCTGGCAGCGGCGGCGCACCCTCGCCACCGCGGAGCGCGTCTTCGCGATCTCCGAAGCGACGCTCGCCGGGGCGCGGCCGTTTCTCCCAACGGAGACGAATGCCACCGTCCTCCACCCGGCCCTCGAAGAGAGTGAGGTCACCGGCGCCCCGGACCTCACCCTCCTCGCCCGCGCCGGCACTGGCTTCATCCTCACCGCAGGCCGCATCGACCTGGATCGCAAGGGTCACGACGAGCTCCTCGCCGGGCTGCCCGGGCTGCGCGAGCGGTTGCCGGAGGCCCACCTCGTGATCGCCGGCGGCGGCAGCGACCAGCCCCGCCTCGAGGCCCGCGCGCGCGATCTCGGCGTGGCCGACGCCGTTCTCTTCACCGGCCACGTCTCCGGCGCGACCCTCGCCGCCCTCTACGAGCGGTGCAGCGTCTTCACGATGCCGAGCCGCGTCGAGGGCTTCGGCCTCGTCTTCCTCGAAGCGATGCGCGCGGCCAAGCCCTGCGTCGCCCTGGAGGGCACCGCCCCCGCCGAGATCGTCGTGCACGGCGAGACCGGCCTCCTCGTCCCCGACGCCGAGCCCGCCACCCTCGCCGCCGCGATGGCGCGCCTGCTCGCCGACCCCGGCGAGTCCGCCCGCCTCGGTGAAGCCGGCCGCCAGCGCTACCTCGCCGAGTTCACCGCCGCCGCCTTCGCCGCCCGCCTCCGCCCCCACCTCGACGCGCTCCTCCCCTGACCATGTGCGGCATCAACGGCATCCTCCGCCTCGCCCCCGACGCCCCGCCGCCGGATCGGGAGGAGCTCCGCAGCACGCGCGACGCCATGGCCACCCGCGGTCCGGACGGAGCGGAGGAGTGGTTCTCCCCCGGCGGCGACCTCGCCCTCGGCCACCGCCGCCTCGCGATCATCGACCTCTCGCCTGCCGGCGCGCAGCCGATGTCCACGCCCGATGGCCGCTACACCGTCGTCTACAACGGCGAGATCTACAACCACCGCGAGCTGCGCCGCGAGCTCGAGTCTGCTGGCGTGGCCTTCCGCACCGCGAGCGACACCGAGGTGCTCCTCCACCTCGCCGCGCGCGAGGGCCTCGCCGGCATAGGGCGCCTGCGCGGCATGTACGCCTTCGCCCTCTGGGACGAGGTGGAGAAGAGCCTGCTGCTCGCCCGCGACCCGTTCGGGATCAAGCCGCTCTACTACACGGCCGAGCGCGGCACGCTCCGCTTCGCCTCGCAGGTCAAGGCGCTCACCGCGGGCGGCGGCGCGCGCGACCGGATCGACCCCACCGCGCTCGCCCCCATCCACCTCAGGGGGAGCGGCCCCGAG
>JAHDVN010000227.1 GCA_023384635.1 Thermoanaerobaculia bacterium | reverse complement strand
CTGTCGGCGCGCACCGAGGCGAGGAGGGCGTACGCCTCCTCCGGGCGGGCGGCGGCGCCGAGGGCGGCGCCGCGCAGCTCGTACCAGCGCAGCCCGCGCTGCTCGTCGGGCACCGCATCGAGGGTCTCGAGGGCGCTCGGGGCGAGGTCGAGCGCGAGCAGCGAGCCGGCCCGCACCAACAGCTCGTCGGGCCGCAGCTGGCGCAGCCAGTCGCCCCCCTCCCCCCGCAGCGCGTCGACGACCTGCAGGCGCGCCGCCTCCAGCGGCGCGAGGGCGAGCAGGCGGCGCGCCGCGGCCCGCCGGGCCTCGCTCTGGCCGAGGCGGCCGGCGAGCTCCCAGGCGGCGGTCTCGAGGTGGGCCGCCGGCTCGCCGGCGAGGGCCTCTGCGCGGCCCGCCTCGGCCGCGGCGAGCGCCTCGGCGAGCGAGCCCGCAGCGGTGAGGGTCTCGACCAGGCGAACCCGGGCCCGCGCCCGGAGCGGCGAGGCGGGCAGCTCGGCGAGCAGGCGGGCGTGGGCGTCGCGCGCCGGTCCGAGCTGGCCGAGGGAGAACGCGGCCTCGCCGAGCGCCAGCAGGCGCCAGTCGGAGAGGCCCTCGGCCGCGGCTGCGTCGTCGCCGGCGGCGGCGAGCCAGCGCGCGGCCTCGGCCTCCTGCCCCTGCTCGTGTGCCGCGAGGCCGAGCAGCAGCTGCGCGCGGGCGCCGCGCGGTTCGCCGCCGCCGCCGGGCTCGAGCGCTGCCAGGGCGCGGCGAAGGTCGCCGCCGCGCAGAGCGGCGGCGGCCGCCGACTCGGCCCCGTCCAGCGCCGCCGGGCCCGCGGCAGCAGTCGGGGCACCGGCCGTCGCCGTGCCCCGCCCCGCCGCGAGCGCGGCCAGGGCACCGAGCAGGCCGAGCAGCACGAGACCGGCGCGGTGCCGCATCCGGGCTACTCTCCGAGCGCTCCCGGATCGCCCCCGGCGAGGATCCGCACCAGCTCCTGCCGGAAGTAGTCCGCGGTCGCACGCACCCGCTCGTGCGCGCGGCCCTCGTAGGTCTGGCGCGCCCGCTCGATGTCCTCGCGCAGTCGGGAGTAGAGGTCGCGGTGCCGGCGTCCCGCCTCGACCTGTTCCTCGTTGTAGAGCTTGATCTCGTCGATCAGCAGCCGGGCGAGGCGCCGTGCCTCCTCGTGCAGCGCCTGGTCGCCGGAGGCGGCCGACTGCCGCGAGGCGGTGAACGCCCAGCCGGGGCCGTCGAGGTCGGGCGGCGGAGCGACCTCGCCCCCCTTCGGCGGGACCGGTCGCGGGGCCGGGGCCCAGACGGGCGACGGCGGCGCGGGCTCGGCCGCCGCCGGGGCGGGGAACGGGCCGGGGCGGGGGATGAGGACGGTCTCGTCGTCGGTGGTGTCGATCGCGGGCGGGGGCGGAGCGTAGACCGGGATGCGCTGGGTCTCGGCCCCGAGGCGCGCCTCGGCGGCGGGCTCCAGCTCGGCGGCCGGAAGCTCCTCGGCGCCGACCTCCTCGGCCTCCTCGGTGGCCGCCGGCGCGGCCTGCGGCTCCGCGACCGGCATCTCTTCCCCGGGTGTCGGCGGTGCCGGGGCGAAGGGCTCCACTGCGGTCCGGGGGGCCGACACCGGTTCCGCCGGGAGCTCTTCGGCGGGCTCCTCCCAGGTCGCCGCGGGGCTCTCCCACGGCTCCCCGGCGGGCTCGGCGATCGGCTCGGCGGCGAGCAGCGGCGTGCCGGCGGAGACCGCGGTGTCGTCCTCCTCGGTCTCCCAGGACGGTGCGGCGGCCTCGTCGGCGAAGGGCTCGGACTCGGCCGGGCGCTCGAACGCCGGTTCGGGTTCCACCGCCGCCGGAGCCGCTTCCGCGAGCTCCCACGCGGGCTCGGTCTCCGCGAGGACGGCGGGCGTTTCCTCCGCCTCCTCGGGCGCGGGCGGCGCGGCCGCTGCGGCCGCGACGGGCTCCTCCGCGGCCTCCTGGAAGGGGGCTGGCGGCTCGGCCTCGTCCCAGAGCGGCACGGCGGCCGGCGCGGCGGCGGCGAGGTAGAGGGTCGGCGTCGCGACACGCTCCCGCCCGGCCTGGAGCTCCAGGGCCTGGCCGGCGCTGAAGGCGAGCACCTGGGCCGCCGCCACCTCGACCGGAGGATCGTCCTCGCAGCGGTCGAGATAGCGGGCGGCGGCGAGCCGGTCGCGCAGCACGAGCGGCACCAGGAAACCCTCCTCCGCCGGCTCGGCGCCCAGCTCGCCGACCAGGCTCGCGCACTCCGCAGCGTCGAGCGCCATCACGCCGGGGGCGGCGGCGAGGCGCCCCAGCGGCGTCCCGGGGCCGCTCGCGATCGCGAGGTCGTCGATCGCCAGCAGGTCGCCGGTGAAGCCGCCGGCCACCCAGCCGCGCGCGCCCTGGGCGGCGGTGAGGAAGAGGGCGGTGCGCGCCGCGAACGACAGCGCGCCGCTGACCAGCGCCGCGAGCAGCTCGCTCTGGGAGGGGGCCGCGTCGAGCGCGCGCAGCCCCTCGAGGAGCGCGGCGGAGCCGGCGGGCGCGGCGGGAGGCGCGGCGAGGCCCGCCTCGATCTCCGGGGGGAGCAGATCGATCGGCGGGAGCGGGGCGATCGCGGTGACGGCCTCCTCGGTCGCCTGCAGCCCGGCGCGCAGTCGGGCGAGGATCTCCTGTCGGACCTCCTCCACGGCCGCCTCGAACCGCGCGGTGGCCTGCTGGCTGAGCTGCGAGAACTGCTCGGATGGCGCCATGACCGGTCCTCCGGAGAGGGTGGGTGAAGAGAGCCTCGAATCAGTCATTATCCGGGCCGCTCCGCGCGCCTGTCAAGGTCGCGCGCGAGAATCAAACCCCGTCCGCAGAACGGTTTAGGTGGCCGGCAGGAGGGCCGCGCGGCCTTGCCGGGGCGCGGCATGCGTGGTACCTTGAGCGAATCGTTCACCCCACTTGCAAGGAGGTCATCGTGAAGAGGTTGGATCGCTGGGGACGGGCGGGAATCGCCATGGCACTGGGACTCACTCTCTGGGCTTGCGGGCCGACGGCCGAGGAGAAGGCGAAGCAGGAGAAGGCCGCGCAGCAGGAGACCGAGTGGGCCTGGCTCCAGCAGGCGAAGAGCGAGCTCGACGCCAAGCGGCAGCAGCTCGCTGCCCTCGGGGCCGAGGCCCCGGCGGCACAGGTGGAGGCGGCCGAAGCGGCGCTGACCCAGGTGCAGGACGAGTTCACCGGCCGGCTCGCGGAGTTCATCAACTCTCTGGGACTGGTGCAGGGCGAGGCCCCGACGGGCCGGGCGCTCGAGGCGATCCGGATGAAGAGCGCGGAAGATCTCGTGCTGGCCGAGGAGTACATCCAGAGGGGGGGCGAGTACCAGCGCGCCATCGACATCCTGGGCGGCGCGCTCGGGGTCGACCCGGACAACGCCGCCCTCAAGGCGGCGCTCGACAAGGCCGAAGTCGATCGCTACCCCTCGCGGGAGAAGTTCGCACAGCTGAAGAAGGGGATGAGCGAGGCGGAGGTGCGGGCCCTGCTCGGCCCGGTGAACCTGCGCAACATCAAGGACTACCCGGAGCGCGGCGTGGTCGCCTGGTTCTACAAGAAGGCCGACGGCGGCGCGGCGGCGATCTACTTCGACAAGGACAAGAAGAAGGACGGCGCCCTCCGGCTCTACGAGTCGAAGTTCGACTCCATCCAGCCCGGCGAGGAGGGGTAGGCGGTCCGCCTCCGCGGGGGCCGTTGACAGGCCCCCGCGAAAGGCGGGAGAATCCTTCTCCCTCTTGCAAGGCGCGGGGCGGTCCTGCCGGACCCGGGCCCAAGGGCGAAACGAGGTGATCCGAGCAATGCCCGTCGTGCACGTACGGGAGGACGAGAGCTTCGAGAACGCGCTGCGCCGCTTCAAGCGCAAGTGCGAGAAGTCGGGCGTCCTCACCGAGCTGAAGAAGCGCCAGCACTTCGAGAAGCCGTCCGTCAAGCGGAAGCGCAAGACGATCCAGGCGAAGAAGAAGATGGCGCGCAAGCTCCAGGAGGAGCGCCGCCTCGGCCTCGCCTGAAACCGCGGGCGCCCGCCGTGCGCCTCTCGTAGCGGGAACGGGGCGGTGGCTCCGTTCCCGCTGCGTTTTTCCGGGTCCGCGCCGCCGCCGGACCCGCCCCGAACCCCCCCGATGAGGATCTCGGAAGCCTCCGCCGCAGCCCTGGAGTGGCCCTCCTTTCGCCGGCTCCTGGGGGCGCTCGCCGAGACGGAGCTCGGCCGCCGCCGGGCCGAGGAGCTCGCTCCGGCGGGCGACCTCGAAGCCCTCCGGGCCCGGCGTCAGGTCTACGAGGAGGCGTCGCGCCTCCTCGCCGACGGCCCCCTCGTTCCGGCCCTGGGCGAGGGGATCGGCGCCATCGTCCCGCGGCTCCGGAGCGGCCATCCGCCGCTCGCCGGCGGAGAGATCCTCCAGCTGGCCGCGGCGCTGCGCGCGGCCGATGCGGCCCGCGAACGCCTCGAGGAGGCCGAGCCACCGGTGCCGGCGCTGGCGGCCCTCGCCGCCCCGCTGCCCGATCCGCGGCCCCTGATCCGCCGCATCGAGCGGACCCTCGACCGCCGGGGGTCGGTGCGCGACGACGCGAGCCCCCAGCTCGTGGCGCTGCGCGGTCGCATCCAGCGGTCGCGTGAGGAGCTCTACGGCGAGCTCGGAGGGGTGCGCGCGCGCCACCGCGAGCTGCTGACCGAGGAGACCGTGCCGCTCAGGGGCGGTCGCCTCATGCTGCTCCTCCACGCCGGGGCGCGGGGGCGGATTCCCGGCTTGGTCCACGGCCGCTCGGCGAGCGGACAGAGCTTCTACTTCGAGCCGCTCGAGGTCGTCGAGGCGAACAACACCCTCCAGGGGGCGGTCGAGGAGGACGAGGCGGAGCGGCAGCGCCTCTTCGCCGAGCTCCTCGCCGACCTCGCGGCCGAGGCGCCGGCCCTCGAGCGCTGGGTGGCGCTCGTCGGGCTGCTCGACTACCTGCAGGCGGTCGAGCGCTTCGCACGCCTCTCCGGGGCGCGGCTGGCCGAGGTGGCCCGGCCGGGCGAGCTGCGGCTGCACGCGGCCCGCCACCCGCTGCTCGACCCGCGCCTGGCCGAGGTGCGCGAGCGGGCGCTCGGCAACGCCGGGCACCGGGGGGAGCTCGTGCCGCTCGACCTCGAGCTCGGGGGGGAGCGCCGGGCGCTCGTGGTCACCGGTCCGAACGCGGGCGGCAAGACGGTGGCCCTCAAGTGTGCCGGCCTGCTCGCGCTCGCCGCCCAGAGCGGTCTGCCGGTGCCGGCGGCCCCGGGAAGCGCGCTGCCTTGCTGTGACTCCCTGGTCGCGGTGGTGGGCGACGAGCAGGACCTGCTGGCCGACCGCTCGACCTTCAGCGGCCGCCTGATGCGGCTCGGGGAGGTCTGGGAGGCGCGCTCGCCGGCCGGGCTCGCGCTCGTCGACGAGCTCGGCTCGGGGACCGATCCGGAGGAGGGGGCGGCGCTCGCGGTGGCGCTGCTCGAGGGGCTCGTCGTCTCGCGCGGCCTGGCGGTGGTGACGACCCACCTCGTCCGCCTGGCGGCGGCCGCGCTCGAGCTGCCGGGCGCCGGCTGCGCGGCGATGGAGTTCGAGCCCGCAAGCGGCCGGCCGACCTTCCGGCTCCTGCCGGGGCCGCCGGGCGGGAGCGAGGCGCTGGCGCTGGCGCGCCGCCTCGGCCTGCCGGCGAGCTGGCTCGCCCGCGCCGAGGCGCTGCTCTCCCCCGAGCAGCGCGACCTGCGCCGGCTGCTGGCGGAGGTCGAGCGCACCCGGCAGGAGCTCGCCGCGGCGCTGGCGGCGGCGC